>NZ_RZOF01000244.1:0-10089 GCF_003998955.1 Mesorhizobium sp. M4B.F.Ca.ET.017.02.2.1
CTCATCGACCGCATCCAGGACCGCTACGGCAAGACGGTGTTCAAGCAGGACGAGCGCGGTTGCGAAGGCTGCAACGCCGCCGAATGGAAGAACCAGTCCGAACCGGAACTGGTCGACAATTCCGAGCAGGTGCTCGATCCGATGACGGCCTACCAGATCACCTCGATGATGGAAGGCGTGGTGCAGCGCGGCACCGGCGCCACCATCGCCGAGCTCGGCCGCCATATCGCCGGCAAGACCGGCACGACCAACGACGAGAAGGATGCCTGGTTCATCGGCTATACGCCGAACCTCGTAGTCGGCCTCTATATGGGCTATGACACGCCGAAAGGGCTTGGCAAGGGCGCGACCGGCGGCGGTCTGGCGGCGCCGATCTTCAAGGATTTCATGCGCGTGGCGCTGGACGGCACGCCCAACATCGACTTCCAGGTTCCGGAAGGCATGAAGCTGATCGCCATCAACCGCAAGACCGGCATGAAGGCGGCCGAAGGCGAGGCAGGCACGATCATCGAAGCCTTCAAGCCGGGCACCGGCCCCGCCGACAGCTATTGGGTGATCGGCATGGGGGCCGACGGTTCGAACGGCGCCGGCGGCGCGCTGTCGCCGCAAGCCACGCAAGCCATCCAGGATGGCGGCGGCGGGCTTTACTGACGGGCTCGCATCGAATGAGGCCGGCCGGACCACGATCCGGCCGGCCATTTCGCTTTACAGGCGGCGGTGCCGTCCCTATGTATCGCGCCGACCAAAATCAACTGGACAGAACTGGCAGCCATGCGCGCGGAAACGCTCAACATCGTCGACGAGATCAGGCAGGCCATAACCCTGCTGAGGAGGCATCTTTGACTGGGACCAGGCCATCAAGCGGCTTGAGTACCTGAACGTCCGCGCCGAGGATTCCAGCCTCTGGAACGAGCCGCTGGAAGCGCAGAAGCTGATGCGGGAGCGCCAGGAGCTCGAAGATGGCATCGCCGCCGTCAAGGGCCTGACCCAGGCGCTTGAAGACAATATCGGCCTGATCGAACTGGGAGAGGAAGAGGGCGACGAAGGCGTCGTCGCCGAGGCAGAGGCGGCACTGCGCTCGATGCAGGGCGAGGCCAAGGCCCGCCAGGTCGAGACGCTGCTTTCGGGCGAGGCCGACGCCAACGACACCTATCTCGAAATCCATGCCGGCGCCGGCGGCACCGAGAGCCAGGACTGGGCCTCGATGCTTTTGCGCATGTATACGCGCTGGGCCGAGCGCCGCCGCTTCAAGGTCGAGGTGCTGGAAGTGCACGACGGCGAAGAGGCGGGGATCAAGTCGGCCACGGTGCTGATCAAGGGCCACAACGCCTATGGCTGGCTGAAGACCGAATCGGGTGTCCACCGGCTGGTGCGCATCTCGCCCTACGACAGCAATGCGCGGCGCCACACGTCTTTCGCCAGCGTCTGGGTCTATCCGGTCATCGATGATACGATCGACATCGCCGTCTCGGAATCGGATGTCCGCATCGACACCTACCGCTCGTCGGGTTCGGGCGGCCAGCACGTCAACACCACCGATTCTGCGGTCCGCATCACCCATCTCGCGACCGGCATCGCGGTCGCCTGCCAGGCCGAACGCTCGCAGCACAAGAACCGGGCCAAGGCCTGGGAGATGCTGCGCTCGCGCCTCTACGAGGAAGAGCTGAAGAAGCGCGAGGCGGTGGCCAACGCCACCGAGGCATCGAAGAGCGACATCGGCTGGGGCCACCAGATCCGCTCCTACGTGCTGCAGCCCTATCAGCTTGTGAAGGACCTGCGCACCGGCGTCGAAAGCACCAGCCCGTCGAGCGTTCTCGACGGCGACCTCGACGAGTTCATGGAAGCCTCGCTGTCGCACCGTATCGAGGGTGGGGCGGGCGAAGCGGTGGCGGATCTCGACTAGGATATGTCCATATTCAGGTGAGGCCGGCCCGACACCTTGGGCACCAGATGAAGGAGGCGCTTGTGACCAAGCCGGACAAGGCAAATACTCACAGGCTTTCCGGAAAGTGCTTTTGCGGCGCCGTCCAGTACGAGGTGGCGGACGAATTCGTCTATGCCTTGAACTGCCACTGCTCGAACTGCCAGCGCGCCACCGGGTCGGCTTTCAAGCCCTTCGCCGGCATCGAGCGGGACAAGCTGCGCCTGACCGCCGGCGACGACAGGATGCTGGTCTTCGGCGATCCCAGCGGCGCTCACGACAAGCACTGCGGGCAGTGCGGCTCGCTGCTTTATTCGGTAGTGCGGGCGGGCGCCTACGTCCACGTCACCATGGGGACGCTGGTGGATACGCCGAGCATCCGCCCGACGGCGCATATCTTCGTCGGTTCCAAGGCGAAATGGTTCACAGTCACCGACGATCTGCCACAGTATGATGAGCATATTCCCGGTTGAACGGCTGGAACCAGCTTCATCTGAATTTCGTTGTCCGGCACCAGACATCCGTCGCTAACGGCTCGTTAACCAAGCCGGCGCACGATTCTGGCTGCAGAGGTTTGGCGTGCGGCGCGGCGTTGCCGATGCGGCCGCTTCTTGCGCCGGCCAAGGAATCAGCCCAGCATTCGGGCTGAGGGGATAGAAGCATTTATGGCCGGACGCGGCGTATCTGCGACCTGACGATCCGGCCAGTGGGAAGACACGTTCCGGGAACGGGCAAGCGAAAGGCTTGGAGCTCGTTTGAAAGGAACGTTCCCATGTTTGCTGCCACAATTCGACAGGCCAAAGCCGTTGAACCGGTTGGCCGCTTCCTGTTTTTCCTGGCTGCGGCCGCGGTGGTCGTGGTGCTGACTGCGCCTGCGCTCGCGCACGATGCCAAGCCTACGGCGGCATTGCCGCAAGGCTGGAGCTATCCGTTCTCGTGCTGCGCCAACTACGATTGCCGCACGACCCACTCCGGCGAAGTCCTGGAGAAGCCGGAGGGCTACGTGATCGCCGGCACGGGCGAGGTGGTTCCCATGACCGACAAGCGCGTCAAGGATAGCCCCGACGGCGAATTCCACTGGTGCGCGCATCAGGCGGGACTCGATGCCGGCAAGACCATCTGCCTGTTCGTGCCGCCGCGCTCCTATTGAGGCGACGGGCATCCGACCTGCGGGTCAAGGGGCATCGGGCTTTCCAGTTTTTGAGAGCGGGCAGGCAAGCCTGCCGACAGGCGGTTGTCAGGAGCGATTCTTTATGTTGCCTTGCCGCGGTGGACGGCGGGCAACGGAGAGGAATTCGTTCATGACCATCAAGGGAAGCTGCCACTGCAAGGCGACGACATTCGAGGTTTCAGAAGCGCCGCAAACAGTGACGCATTGCACATGCTCCTTCTGTTCGAAACGCGGCTCGCTCTGGGCCTATTATGTGCCCGAGCAATTCAAGCTCACCAGCCCGCCCGAAAACGTCTCGTTCTACCGCTGGGGCTCAAAGACCATAAAGCACGGCTTTTGCGCCACCTGCGGCTGCGGCACCTTCACCGAAACGCCCGACTGGTCGACCGGTGAGCCGGACTTCGACAACCCGAAGATCAGCGTGAACTCGCGCCTGTTCGACGATTTCAATCTCGACAAGGTCGAGGTCGTCGTCATCGACGGCAAGAATCTCTGGTAGGGGGCACTGGCCGGAACAGCCGCGCATGGCGACGATGGAAAAGCTCTGATCGGCCTTTTGCCGTTCCGCTTTTCGCCGTATTTCATGCTACAAGACCGCCGGAAGGGCTGATATGGCGCGGCTGCAATGGCCGCGGTTTGGAGAGGGACATTCTCATGAAGAAGACTGTGCTCGTCGTCGTGGCGACGGCTGTATTGGTGAGCGCTTGCACCACCACCGATCCGTACACCGGTGAGCAGAAGGTTTCCAACACGGCGGCCGGCGCCGGCCTCGGCGCGATCGCGGGTGCCGGGCTTGGCCTTCTGGCCGGCGGCAACGACCGCCGCAACGCGCTGATCGGCGCCGGTATCGGCGCGCTCGCCGGCGGCGCCATCGGCGCCACGATGGACCAGAACGAGGCCGAGCTGCGCCGTCAGCTCCAGGGTACCGGCGTCAGCGTCACGCGCACCGGTGACCAGATCATCCTCAACATGCCGTCCGACATCACCTTCAACATCGACCAGGACGCGGTGAAGCCCGGCTTCTATCCGGTGCTGAATTCGGTGGCGCTGGTGCTGAACAAGTTCCGCCAGACCACGGTCGACGTTTTCGGCCACACCGATTCGACCGGCGGCGACGAACACAATTTCGACCTGTCGCAGCGCCGTGCGCTCGCGGTCGCCAACTATCTCTCCGGGCAAGGTGTCGATTCGCGCCGCTTCGCCGTCACCGGATTCGGCAAGACCCGGCCGATCGCGTCCAATGCGACGACACAGGGCCGCGCGCAGAACCGCCGCGTCGAGATTCAGCTTTCGCCGCTCACCTGAGCCCTTCGGCATCGAAACGTATAGACGGCCCCCACGGGGGCCGTCTTCGTTTGAACCGACATTGGCAGCCTTCAGTTCACCCAGTCGTCCTGAAGAATTAGCTAGTTCTAACGAACTGCTTTTCCGGGATAGTGGAAAGGAATAGCATCGGACCGTTCCAGAGGGACGGGGCGGTACAATCGGCCGCGCAATCAAGAAGTTCGACGCCTCGGTCTTGCACGGCCAGATCAGAAAATCTGGGAGGAATGCATGACGAAAACAGTTCGCTTCGGTGCCCTCGCTCTGACGGGTCTTATCGGCGCCTGGCTTGGCGCGGCCACGGCTCAGGCCGAGGATGCCGGCAAGGCCGACATCGAGGCCTTGAAAAAGTCGCTCGCCAAATACGAGGACTACACCGCCGCCATCCGCGACCTCTATCTGTCGACTGTCGGCTGCGTCTACTACAGCGGCGAAAAGATAGCCGGCACGATGGATTATCCGAAGGGCGCCATGGGCATCCACTTCGTCAATGTTCCCAGCGTCGGGCAGAAACTCGATCCGATGCGCCCCAACGTGCTGATCTATGAGCCGACCAAGAAGGGCCTGAAGCTGGTCGGGGTCGAATGGCTGGTGCCGCTGACACCGGACGTCAAGGAAGCACCTTCGTTATTCGGCCAGAAATTCATGGGGCCGATGGAGGGACACTATCCGCTCATCCCGAAGGAGTTCGTCCACTACGACCTTCACGCCTGGTTGAAGGACAACCCGAACGGCGTGTTCAGCCCGACCAACCCGAACGTGAAATGCAACAAGGCCGAGTTCCCGATGCTGGAGAAGCCGACCAAGATGATGCCCGGCCCGATGTGAGGGCCCGCAAGGCCGTCCAGACAAGAAAAGGCAAGCCGAGTGCTCGGCTTGCCTTTTGTCGAAACGGAACAGAGATCAGACCTTGGCGACGATCCGCATGAAGGCGGGCATGTCGTCGCCGAAACCGACGGTGGCGTCGTCTTCTTCCTGACGGTGGCGGGCAGGGCGGTCACGCTCCCGCTTCGGCTCGCCGCGCTGGTCGTTGCGATCGCCCCTGCGCTCGCTGTTTTCGGAACGGATCGCTTCCTTGCGCGCGCGCCGCTCGCCGATATCGGCCACCGTTGCCTCGGCCGCGACCGGCTGCTCCTCGCGGGTCGGGGCCGGCGTGTCTTCGCCGTGCCGGGCATGGCGCTCGCGCGGCTTGCGCTCGCCCCTGTCCTTGCGGTCCTCGTCCTTGCGGCCGGCGCGGCGCGGCGCGCCGCGGCCACGGCGGGGCGCTTCGTCCTCGCCTTCGCTGGCGACCACCGTCGACAGGTCGCCGTCGTGCCACTCGATCTTGTTGCCGATCAGCCGCTCGATCGCATCGATGTATTTGGTGTCCGATTTGGTGGCGATGGTGAAGGATTTACCGGCGCGTCCGGCGCGGCCGGTGCGGCCGATGCGGTGGACATAGTCCTCGGCATGGATCGGCACGTCGTAATTGAAGACGTGGCTGACATCGGGGATGTCGAGGCCGCGCGCGGCGACGTCCGAAGCGACGAGGTAGCGCAATTTGCCGTCGCGAAAATTGGCCAGCATCTGCATGCGCGCGCGCTGGTCCATGTCGCCATGCAGGGCGCCGGCATCGAAATCGTACTTCAGCAGCGAGCGGAACAGTTCCGAGACCTCGACCTTGCGGTTGCAGAAGATAATGGCGTTCTTCAGTTCGGCGTCTTCGGCCTTCATCAGGTTGCGCAGCGTCTCGCGCTTGTCCCAGGGCTTGGAGCCGGACTTGACCAGGCGCTGGGTGATGCTGGTCGCGGTGGAGGCGGCCTTCGATACCTCGACGCGCACCGGCGCGTGCAAGAATTTTTCCGTCAGCTTGGTGATCTCGGGCGGCATCGTCGCGGAGAAGAACAGCGTCTGGCGCGTGAACGGGATCATCTCGCAAATGCGCTCGATGTCGGGGATGAAGCCCATGTCGAGCATGCGATCGGCCTCGTCGATGACGAGGATCTCGACGCCGTTGAGCAGCAGCTTGCCGCGCTCGCGGTGATCGAGCAGGCGGCCGGGGGTCGCGATCAGCACATCGGCGCCGCGCTCCAACTTCTTGTCCTGCTCGTCGAAGGAGACGCCGCCGATCAGCAGCGCGATGTTGAGCTTGTGGTTCTTGCCGTATTTGACGAAGTTTTCCTCGACCTGAGCGGCAAGCTCGCGCGTCGGTTCGAGGATCAGCGTGCGCGGCATGCGGGCGCGGGCGCGGCCTTTCTCGAGACGGGTCAGCATCGGCAGCACGAAGGATGCCGTTTTGCCGGTGCCGGTCTGGGCGATGCCCAGCACATCCTTGCCCAGCAAGGCATGCGGGATGGCGCCGGCCTGGATCGGCGTCGGCTTGGTGTAACCGGCATCGGTGACCGCGGAAAGGACCTTCGGCGAAAGGCCGAGGTCCGCGAATGTCAACGCTTCTTGAGCAGTCTGGGTGTCTGAGGACAAGTTTGGCTGTCTTTGGCTTTTACAGGGGGAAGCGCAACGGTATCCGTCGCGGCAGGCGCCGCGCGCCTGCAAGATCGGCGTTGGAGTTAGGCGCAAGCCCACGATTTGTCAACAGAAACGGCCGGAAATGCTGCGATTGTGAAGACGTAAGCTTAATCGCGATGCTTAATCGAGGCCCTGTCCTGGCGCCGGCTCAGTAGCGGAACTGTTCGGCGAGGATGCGCTCGTTCCACGAATGGTTGGGATCGAACAGCAGCGTCGCCGTCGCGGTCGGCGACTCCCGCACCGTGACCGAGGCCACGGCCTTCACTTCGGTATGGTCGGCGGCCGCGTTCACCGGCCGCTTTTCGGCTTCGAGTATGTCGAAGCGCACCGTCGCCTTGTTGGAAAGCAGGGCGCCGCGCCAGCGGCGCGGACGGAACGGGCTCACCGGCGTCAGCGCCAGCAGCGGCGCGTCGAGTGGCAGGATCGGGCCGTGCGCGGAGAGGTTATAGGCGGTCGAGCCGGCCGGCGTCGCGATCATCACGCCGTCGCAGTTCAGTTCCTCGAGCCGCACCTGCTCGTCCACCGTGATGCGGATCTTGGCCGTCTGGTAGGACTGGCGCCAGAGCGCCACTTCGTTGATCGCCAGCGCAGAGACGGTCTCGCCTTCATGCGTCACCGCCAGCATCTCCAGCGGACGGATGGTCTCGGCGACCGCGGCGGCGATGCGTTCCTCAAGGCCGCCGGCGCGGTATTCGTTCATCAGGAAGCCGATGGTGCCACGGTTCATGCCGTAGACCTTCTTTCCGGTGCTCATCGTGTCACGCAGCGTCTGCAGCAGGAAGCCGTCGCCGCCGAGGGCGACCACAATCTCGGCCTCTTCGACCGATGTCTGCCCATAGTGCGACGACAGGCTTTCCAGCGCCGCTTTGGCGTCGGCGGTGTCGGACGAGACGAAGGCGAAATGGCTGGCGGCTTTGCTCATGGCTTCCCGATGACGAGCGGCTGGCGGTGGCCCCGTTTTCGGACCGCGCCAGCGCCGGGGTAGCATGGGCCGCCCGCATCTGCAAAGGGCGGCACAGGACGGCAATGAAAGGCAGTTGCTCGCGCATTGTGTCGCCGGATGGCCGAACGTGATGGTTAAGACGAAGCTTAAGCTCTCGTAAAGCCGGATGGGCCATGTTAGCCGGCAGTGGATGGGTTGGCGGGGGCCAGCAAGTCGAGACCTATCTATTGCCGGTGACACGCCTGATTATCGTCTTCCTGATGCTGGGAAGTTTTGCCCTCGTTTTCGCCGAACTGGTACGGCATTCGGAAGATATGAGTTCCCGGCCCCAGCCGACGGCCTCGCGCTGCGGTGACACCGCCGGAATGCCCTGTCCGCAAAGAGCGCTGTAAGATCGCTGTCCTACGTGGCCGCGCTTCCGGCCCCTACTGCGTCACGACCTGAAGATTGGCGTTGCCGTAGAAAGTATAGGCAAGGTAGGTCGGGTCACCCGTTTCGTAAAAGCGCTTGCGCACGCCTTGCAGGATTTCGGCGAGGTAGACCGGCCCGTCCTCGAGCCGGGTGGTGATGCCGCCGTAGAAATCGGCAGAGAAGGCGGCCGCGGCGCGGTCGGTCAGCGGCCACATGCCGCCGATGAAACCGGAAGCGCCGCTCGCCAGCACCGCCGGTCCCCAGCCCTGCACGAAGCCACCGAACATCTGCGAGCGTCCGCTGTCGCAGGCGTTGAAGAAGTAGAAGGGATTGCCTGTACCGTGGGCGGCCGCGACCAGCGCGCGCCAGGTATCCGGATCGAGCGACTGGTCGACGAGGTCGATGGCAAAAACCGGTCGGCCGCTGCCAGGCTGGTTGACCTCGCCATGGCCGGAAAAATGGATGAAGCCGGTCGAGACCTCGCCGACGAGCTTTTCGAAAGAGACGAAATCGCCGTCGAAGCGGCGATAACCGGAAAGCTTGCTGAGCGCCTCGATCTCGACCTGCTGGAACGACAGCGACTGCTTGTCGGCGTAGGAGGGCGCTACCGCCGCAACCCCGGTGAAGACCAGCCGGTCGAGCGGATTGTCGACCTGCGAGGACATGCTGCGCGGCGCCCAGCGCGCCAGCCGATAGCCCATGCCGAGGAAGCCGTCCTGCGTCGCGCCGTCGTCGCTTCGCGGGCGGATCAATTCCCAGGGCAGTGTCGGGCTGTTCGAGGTGATCTGGATCGAGCGCAGTTCGCCCTTGCCACGCAATGACCAGAAAACATGCTTGAACACCTTCGGCACATAGTCGCGATAGAGCACATCGCCGAAGCCTTCGGCGGCGAGCGTGACGAAGCGCTTTTGCGCTTCCGGGTCATTGCTTGCGGCAGGCTGCTGCAACGAAACCGCGCCGCGCAGGCTGAGGCCGAGCTGCAGCAGGCGTTGGTATTCGGACTCCAGCCATGCCGCCATCTCCGGCGGCGTCGAGAAACTGTCGGTCACCGGTCCGGCCAGATGCGGCGAATGGATGATGATCTGTCCGGAGCCGAGGCCGCTCGGATCGTCATAGAGGATGGTGACGTCGAGATCGGGCACGTCGCCGGCGCCGTTGAGGTCGATACTGCCGGTCAATGGCTGTCTCGGCGCCGAGGCGAGCAGCATTGTCGGGGCAGGGGTGGCGGTTTCGGCGCTGGGAGCGGGTATCCGCGTTCGCGCTATGGTGACGGGCCGCGATGCCGAGCCGAGGAAACGTCCGGCGCTGTAGATGCGGGCGATGAACTGGCCTGGCTTGCTGTCCTGGCCGATCGGCCGCGCCTTGAGCTCGAAGCGGACGAAATCGCTGTCGCCTTCGCGATAGAGCGTGGCTGCCCGGCTCCATTTGCCGCCATCGGCGAGATCGAAGCCCGAGGCGAAGAGATCGATGTCGATCGGCCATTGCTCCGTTCCGGCGGGCATCGCCATGCGCAGTGCGCCGTCCGCGGTCACCGTAGTGCCGGGTGCGGCTTTCACCTTGACCTCTGGCGTCAATTGCTCCTCGGCCAACGCGATCGATACGGTCACGACGTCACCCGCCACCACCTCGTCCGGCGCATCGATGGCCGGGTGCCGGACGACCTGCTCCGTGGCCGGCTCCGGAGCGGGCGGCGGGGGTGGAAGGTTGCCATCGTCGGGATCGACCTCCGCGCCGCCAGAAGGAACCAAGACCGGCCCGGTCGAGGGCTGGTCCTGGGCTGAGGCCGGTGCCGGATCAGGGGGTAGGGGCGGAAGG
>NZ_RZOF01000245.1:0-10069 GCF_003998955.1 Mesorhizobium sp. M4B.F.Ca.ET.017.02.2.1
ACCTTGATCTCGGACGTCGGCAGGAAGCGCTTGAGGTAGTCCTCCAGCCCGGCGACGTCGCGTTCGACCGCCAGATCGAGGCTGACGATCTGCTCGCCATTGGGGCCGAAGACAAAAATGTTGGTCTCGCCCACGGCCTTGCCGAACAGATAGATGCGCCGCGCGGTGCGGGTGACCGCATCGGCGACCGCGGGATTGGCGACCAGGATGTCATAGGCATCGCTCGGCAGGTCGATGACCACCGACTTGTTGAGACCGAGCTTGACGCGTTGTGTGGCGGTGGACGCCGACACCTGGGCGTTCCGGTTCGCGGCCTTCGCCTCGACCATGCCGGGCGCGTTGGTGCCGAGCAGGAACAGGCCGATCGCCGCTGCCGCCATGAAGGGCAGTTTACCCTTTAGCCTCATTTCCTTGCTCCCACTTCGGAAACTTCGCCCGACTTGATCATCCGCACCGTGCCGCGCCGGCCGTTGCCGGAAACGAGATAGTCGGCCTCGCCCAGATTCTTTTCGTGAGCGTCCGTGATCGGACGCAGCGCCAGGGTCAGGCGATCGGCCATCTGCTGCGCGACCGTGATGATTTCGGCCTGCTGCGGCGACAGCTCAAGCGTGGCGGTCTGACCGACCCTGGTCTTCTTGCCTTCCTCATCCTCCTGGATGGTCTGGTCGATCGCCAGGACGCGGATGTTCTTCAGGATGGTCTCGGTGGTGAACCCGCTGCCGCCCGTTCCGGTGTCGGAACGGCGGGTCATGATCACGTCGACGAAATCATTGGGGAGGATGAAGCCGCCGGCTGATGTGTCGGCCGATATCGCGGTGGCGACGGCGCGCATGCCGCTGGGCAGGATCGACGACATGAAGCTCTGGCCCTCGCCGATCAGCTTGGAGCGCCTGAGCGGCTCGCCCGTGTACATCGCCACGCGGGCAACGGAGCCCTTCAGCTTGTCCACGGCATCGGGCTCCGCGGCGCGGGTGATGAAATTCGCGTTGATGCCGTCGGCCGGCCACGACTCCCAGCTGATGTTGTTCTCCAGCGGGCTGCCCATGGCGACATCGCCGGACAGGACGAGCACGTCCTGCAGCGCTATGGCCGGCGCCTGGGGGCTATCGACGACGACCCGGGGCGGCGGAACCGCCACCATGTTCTTCGCGACATAACCCGCGCCGCCCGCCGCGGCCACCGCCACGCTCAGTATTATAAGTCGGGATGCTGGCATCTGTCCGAACCCTCGCCTATGGCAAACCACCTAGCCAGGGCGGACTTTGCAGCCGCAATCGTCAAAACAAGGTTAATGCAATGCTTACGATCGTGATTAATTTAAGGTTTACATAAATTAGAACGAACCGCCCTCCGGGATGCGAAAAGGGCGGCCAAGCCGCCCAGTCCAAAACCGGATAACTCGTACGCGCGATGGCAAGGGGCTAGGCGGCCAGCCTTTCCAGCGCCCATACCATGAGCGGAGAATCCGGAAAGACGATCAGACCGCCGATGCCCAGCGCGATGCCGTAGGGAACGCCGGTCGTCTGGTCGGCGAAATGGCGCAGGAAGGGATTGTGCCCGGTAAAGTCCGCCAGTGCCGATTTCCGGTAAGCAAGGATGGCGACCGTCAGCAGCCCGCCGATGAAGGTCGAAATCACCAGGTATTCGACAAGATGGATGTTGAAGCCCATCCACAGCGCGGTGGCGGCCAGCAGCTTGGCATCGCCGCCGCCCATGCCGCCGAGCGCGAACAGGCCAAAGGTCACGGCCAGCACCAGGAAGCCCGCCGCGAAATGCCAGCCATAGGCGGCCCAATCCATCCCCGTCAGCGGCGCCACCAAGGCAAAGACCACCACCAGCAGCACCGACACGCGATTGGCGATCGTCATCGACAGCATGTCGGAGATCGCGGCAAACAGCATGCAGAACGGAAAGACGACGAAGATGAGGGCTTCAAGCATGGGCGCGGTGCCTGCGGTCGAGTTCTAGCCAGTGCAGCCTAGGCATGTTCGATTAACGATTGATGAGGCGGGCCAGTCAAAATCGCCCGGCTTGATGAAAACGTGAATGACGAAAAAAGGGCCGCCAGAAGAGGCGGCCCTTTCCCTTGAAGAAGCTAATTCGCTTCAGGTATCAGGAACCTTCAACCTTGTTGGCGATGGCGTCGAACTTGTTGTTCAGCGCATTGCCGAGGGCGCCGGCGCCGACCATGATGGCGAGCGCGATGAGAGCGGCGATCAAGCCATATTCGATGGCGGTCGCACCGGACTCGTTCTTCACAAAACGTGCAATGAGGTTAGACATTCGAGAGCTCCTACTCCACGTGTTACAGCACTTCCGTCAACTTCTCTTGCCGGTTGATCGGATGCTGCCAATCTAGGGAGAAGGCCTTTCGATCGGCTTAATAAACAGCCTTACCGATTCCTTTCCGGTCTCGAACCCGTTGCTTGGTTAACCGTCAGCTAAAGTACCGGCGAGCCGCCTCGCCGCCCGCAAAGCAGCGGCAGAGGCGGATTCCCGGCGACTGTCGCAGGGAGGGCCATCGCCCGCCGCGGCAGGCAGTCGAACGCCGGCCTTAATCGTGCTGAGCACGGGCTTAACCGTTGGTTCACCAATCTCGTTCATGTTCCGTTGAACAGTTTGCCGCCTTGGAGCGTCCAGATGACCGGGTTGAGATCGTCGTTTCCAGTTGCCGTGCTTGTCGCCGCCGCTGCCTTCGTCCTGCCGGCCAAGGCTGGGCCCGGCATCGAAGTCACCATGAACCAGGCCAAGATCGTCAAGCTGTCCCGTTCGGCCGACACCATCGTCATCGGCAATCCGGCGATTGCAGACGCCTCCGTGCAGGATGCCTCGACCATCGTGCTGACCGGCAAGGGATTCGGCGTCACCAATCTGGTCGTCCTCGACCAGGACGGCAGCCCGATCATCGACGAACAGGTCACCGTCGTGCGGCAGGATGCATCCTCGGTCAGAATCTACAGGCGCTCCGAAATCCAGACCATGTCCTGCACCCCGTATTGCGAAAGCTCCTACAAGAGCGACAGCGAGAAGGCCTCGGAAGCCGAGATGAGCGCCGGCCACTGAGCTGCCCGCCTTTTCGGCGACTACGGTTAGCGGCCGGCTAACGGCGCTTCGACGAATTTAACGGTCATCCAAACCGGGCTTCAATGGGTTTTCGTTAATGTCCCGGCCGACATCACAAGGATCGGCAGGGAGTGGGCATGAACAGGAAGCGAGCGCCCGAGGACGACAATCGCGGCAACGGGTGGACACGGCTCCGCGCCCGCTTTCTTGGTGATCGGCGCGGCAGCACGGCGATGGAATTCGCGATGCTTGCCTTGCCTTTCGCCCTCCTCGTCTTCGCCATCCTCGAAAGCTGCATTTCATTTGCCGGCCAGGAAGTGATGGCCAACATCACCGACGACATCGCCCGCAAGTTGCGCACCGGCCAGCTGAGGCCGGCCGACGTGAGCGGCACCAAGTTGCAGGACATGATCTGCGCCAAGCTGGAAATCATTGTCGCCAACAAGTGCCCGGGACTATCCGTGGACTTGCGCGAATATGCGACCTTCGCGGACGCCGCTACGGCGAGCTACAAGATCGTGAACAACCAGATCGTGCTGACTCAAGGCGCGAACTCGACGGCTTTCGGCGTATCGCCCGGGCTGGCGGAAACGAAGAACATGTTGCGCGTCTTCTACAAATGGCCGGTCATGACCGACTTCATGTCCAAGTCGATGACCAATATGACCGACGGCACCGCGCTGCACTTCGCGTCCGTGACGTGGCAGAACGAGCCGTTCGACAACTGAGATTGCGGGCATGCTTCGGCAAAACGGGGGTAAGGGCATGTATCGTGCGGGGGCACATCGGGGAATTTTGGCGGTCTGGACACGAGCGGTGCGGTTTGGCGCCGATCGCCGCGGCATCGCGGCGATCGAGTTTGCCTTCATCGTGCCGCTGCTGCTCGTGATGTATTTCGTGACCATGGAGGCCTCCCAGGCCATCGAGACCAGCAAGAAGGTCAGCCGCATCGGCAGCATGGTGGCGGACCTCGTCACCCAGCAGAACACCATCACCAAGGCCGATCTCGATGCGATCATGAAGATCGGCAACTCGACCCTGAAGCCCTACAACCGGTCGGATCCCAAGATCGTCATCACGGCGATAGAGGTCACCACCGATACGACGCCTAAGGTGCAGGTCGTCTGGTCGCGCAAGCTGCTCAACGGGGCCACCAGCGCCGATGCCGCGAAGACCAGCACCACCACGATTCCCACCGCGCTCAACGTCAAGGGCACCTTCCTCATCCGCGTCGAGAGCGACCTCGCCTATGAGCCGATCATCACCTGGGCGGCGGACAGCAAAGAGCGGCTTGGGCTGACCTCGGCTTTCAGCCACATTTCGATGAGCGAGACCTACTATCTGCGGCCGCGCCGGAGCACGACGATCCCTTGCAGCGACTGCTGAGAATTGCACGGCGCCGCTTCGCCCCGGATTATTGCCCGCCCTCTTTGCCCGACACCATGCGCACGATCGCAGCCGCCATCGCATAGTCCTTTTGCGAGGCGACGGTGAAGCCGCCCGAATGCGTCGTCTCCAGAAGATCGTAGACATCGGGCGTCATCGACTTCAGGTTGGTGAGAAACACGGTGAGCCGGCGCTTGGCCTCGGGATCGAGATCGCTGCGCACGGCATGCGGGCCGTATCTGAGCAGGCCTGACGTCCACACGATCCGCAGCGCCGCCTTCGAAACACCCGCCGCCTCAAGCCGCGCCATCGTGCCGTTCGGATCGGCCGGCTGGTCGCCCGTGCCGGCCGGCTGGCCTGCCGGAAGGGCCGGCGGACTGTCGGCCGCGGCCGGATTGCCGTCCGCCAGCGCCGTTTCCCAGCCGAACAAAGCATCGGCCTGCCCGTCGACCAGCATTGCCTCGGCGGCGGCCGCCGAGCCGGCATGCAGCAGATAGGGTGAATCCTCGGTGATCCCGACGCCTGCCGCCGTCAGGCCGGCGAGCGGCAAAAGCGAGCCGCCGACGCTGTCGGCAGGCGCCATGGCGATGCGATGGCCCGGCATGGCCGCGAGATCCGGCACCTTGCCGTCGCGCGTCACAAGGAGCGAGCGGATGCCGGCGGCGCCATCGGTATCGACCGGCGCCACCAGCGGCTCGACGCAGCCGCAGCGCTCGGACGCGGTCGCATAGGCGACGGCTGAATAGACGGCATACTGAATCCGTCCCTCCACCTGCGCCTCGATCAGCGCCCGGTAGTCGCGGGCGACGACAAACTCGACCTTCATGCCGAGTGCCTTGGTGTAGGCGTCGGTGAGCAGCGCCAGGCCCGGAACGGCGTTGCCGGCTCCAGGTTCGGCGACGATGCCGACGCGGAATGTGCCGATGTCGTCGCGCCAATCGGCGCTGGCCGTATCCGGCCAGGACGCGGCCAGCAATGCCAAAGCAGCCATGCAGGCAGGCCTTGCCGAAAATCCGCCGCGCCTTCCCATCCCTGCCCCGCCCGTACCGGCATCCCGTCTCGCCCGACTATCGCGCCGAGCGGTTGCCGTTTGGTTTCCGAATTGCCAATGGCGATGCGGAACCCTATGTCTGGACCCGCAGACAGGCAACAATGACCCCTTTGATGGCGCGCGCTTTCCTCTTTGTCCTCGACTCGTTCGGCATCGGCGGCGCCGCCGATGCCGAACGCTATGGCGATGCCGGCGCCGACACGTTCGGTCACATCGCGCTCGCCTGCGCCGAGGGGCGCGCGGATCGCGAGGGCCTGCGCAAGGGACCGCTCGCCCTGCCCAACATGGTCTCGCTTGGGCTGGCGGGCGCGGCGGAAACCGCGACGGGGTTCCGCTTCGGCAATGGCGGCACGGCGCCGATCGCGGCGGCTTTCCATGGCGCGGCGCAAGAAGTGTCGAGCGGCAAGGACACGCCGTCCGGCCACTGGGAGATAGCCGGCCTGCCGGTGCGTTTCGACTGGGGTTATTTCCCGCAGACGGTGCCCGCCTTTCCGGCCGAACTGACCGCGGCGATGATCAGCGAGGGAAAGGTGCCCGGCATTCTGGGCGATTGCCACGCGGGAGGAATCGAGATCATCGAGCGGTTCGGCGAGGAGCATATCCGGACCGGCAAGCCGATCTGCTACACCTCGGTCGATTCCGTGCTGCAGATCGCCGCCCACGAAACGCATTTCGGCCTCGAACGGCTCTACGAATTCTGCAAGACGGTGCGCAGGCTGGCCGATCCGCTGAACATCGGCCGGGTAATCGCGCGGCCTTTTGTCGGGGAAACCGTCGCCACCTTCGAACGGACATATAACCGCCGCGACTATGCCGTGCCGCCACCCGAACCGACGCTGCTAGACCGGCTGACGGGGCGCGGCAGCAAGGTCATCGCGGTCGGCAAGATCGGTGACATCTTCGCGCCTCGCGGCATCTCGGAGGTGCGCAAGGCCGCCGGCAACATGGCGATGTTCGACAAAGCGCTCGGCGCGATGGACGATGCCGACGACGGCGACCTGGTGTTTGCCAATTTCGTCGATTTCGACACCGAGTTCGGCCACCGGCGCGATGTCGCCGGCTATGCCGCGGCGCTGGAGGCGTTCGACCGGCGCCTGCCCGAAGCGCTGGCGAAACTGCGGCAAGGCGACCTGCTCATCCTCACCGCCGACCATGGCAACGATCCGACCTGGCGCGGCACCGACCATACGCGCGAGCGCATCCCGGTGATCGGCACCGGACCGGGGCTGTCAGGCGGCGACGTCGGCCTCAGGCCGACCTTCGCGGATATCGGCGAGACCGTCGCCGAGCATCTCGGGCTGGCGCCCGGCCGTCACGGCACCTCCTTCCTTAGAGCGATCGGCGGTCATGCCCGAACTGCCTGAGGTCGAAACCGTCCGGCGCGGGCTGCAGCCGGTCCTGGAAGGCGCTCGCCTGGTCAGGGTCGAGGCGCGCCGGCCCGATCTCAGGTTTCCATTTCCCGCGCGTTTCTCCGAACGCCTGACCGGCAAAACCATCACCGCGCTCGGCCGTCGCGCCAAATACCTGACCATGCATGTGGATGGCGGCCCGGTGCTGATCTGCCATCTCGGCATGTCGGGCTCGTTCCGCATCGAAGCCGCCGATGACAACGAGACGCCAGGCACCTTCCATCACGAGCGGTCGAAGAGTTCCACGCACGACCATGTCGTTTTCGATGTCGAGACGGCCGCGGGCGCCCGCTCGCGCGTGATCTTCAATGATCCGCGCCGTTTCGGCTTCATGCTGTTCGCCGAAGGCGTGCCCGATACCCATCCGATGCTGACCGGCCTGGGCGTCGAGCCGACAGGCAATGCGCTGGACGGCGCCCTGCTCGCCTCGCTGCTCAAGGGCCGCAGATCGCCGTTGAAGGCAGCGCTTCTCGACCAGCGGCTGATCGCCGGGCTCGGCAATATCTATGTGTCCGAAGCGCTGTGGCGCGCCGGCCTGTCGCCGCTGCGCGAAGCAGGCACCATCGCCAAGGCCGGCAAGAAGGCCAGCGAGCAGGCCGAACGGCTGGCCGAGGCGATCCGGTCGGTCATCGCCGATGCGATCGCCGCCGGCGGATCGTCGCTGCGCGACTATGTGCAGACCGACGGGTCGCTCGGCTATTTCCAGCATTCCTTCGCCGTCTACGACCGCGAAGGCGAGCCATGCCCGAAGCCTGGCTGCGGCGGCCACGTCGAGCGCATCGTGCAGAGCGGCCGCTCGACCTTCTATTGCCGGACCTGTCAGCGGTGAGCTAGACCGATCTCCTCAATCGGAACGAGGAGGCGATGCCATGACCTATGAAACCATCATCGTGGAGACGCGCGGCAAGGTCGGGCTGATCACGCTGAACCGGCCGAAGGCGCTCAATGCACTGAACACCGAGGTCATGAGAGAAGCGGTCGAGGCGGTGAACGGGTTCGGCGCCGACCCCGGCATCGGCGCGATCGTCATCACCGGTTCCGAGAAGGCCTTCGCCGCGGGCGCCGACATCAAGCAGATGCAGTCGATCGCCTTCGTCGATGCCTACACGCAGGACTTCTTCGTCGGCTGGGAGGAACTTACGCGCGTGCGAAAGCCGATCATCGCGGCGGTCGCGGGTTACGCCCTTGGCGGCGGCTGCGAACTGGCAATGATGTGCGATTTCATCATCGCCGCGGACACCGCAAGGTTCGGCCAGCCCGAGATCACGCTCGGCGTGATGCCCGGCATGGGCGGATCGCAGCGGCTGACCCGGTTCGTCGGCAAGTCGAAGGCCATGGATATGTGCCTGACGGGGCGGATGATGGATGCGGCGGAGGCAGAGCGCTGCGGGCTGGTCTCGCGAGTCGTGCCCGCCGGCGACCTCGTCGAGGAGGCGCTGAAGGCCGCGGCAAAGATAGCGGAATTCTCGCTGCCCTCTGTGATGATGACGAAAGAGGCCGTCAACCGGGCCTATGAGACGACGCTTGCGGAGGGTTTGCGGTTCGAGCGGCGGCTGTTCCATTCGCTGTTTGCGCTGGACGACCAGAAGGAAGGCATGGCGGCCTTCGCCGAGAAGCGGAAGCCCAATTTCACCAATCGATAAGATGGCCGGGCGCCAGCCTCAAAAAGAAGGCAAAGCGGCGTTGACGCGCCGGAAAAGCTGAACTATAAGCCGCACCAACCGAGGCGGCCTGTGGCTGCCCGTTTGTTTTTTGCGCCCTGCGATACTGCTGGCGCCCACCAGATCAGAAGAGAGGCATCATGGCCAATACCTCCTCGGCCAAAAAGGCAACGCGCAAGATCGCCCGCCGCGCCGCGATCAACAAGAACCGCCGCTCGCGCGTCCGCACCTATGTGCGCCAGGTCGAAGAGGCGCTGGCCTCGGGCGACAAGGCCGCGGCACTCGCCGCCTTCAAGGCCGCCGAGCCGGAATTGATGCGCGCCGCGACCAAGGGCGTGATCCACAAGAACACGGCATCGCGCAAGGTTTCGCGGCTGGCGCACCGGGTCAAGGTACTGACCGCCTGATACGCCTACCCTAGACTAGCGTTCTTCGAACCCGGCGGATGACGCCGGGTTTTTTCGTTTGCCGGCAAGTACTTAAAAAGAACGCCCGGAGATCGCATCCGGGCTGGATTTCAAAATCCAGATTGTTTTGCCGGCATATACATGCGCACTGATATTCCGTTATGTCGAAAGCGGGTGCGCACCCAGATTCAGCTGTCAGAAATTATCCATACATTTCAGTCACTTGCAGACGGTGACCCACAGCTTGTTCACATCGAGTTCGAGCTGCGGGGGACAAGTAGCTGTCAAGCGAATTATTTCAGAAAATTTCCTGCCGGGTGGCCTTTTTCATATTCGCCGGAAAAGGGTTTGAATCACAATGGCTTTGTCAAAATATGCCGTTGCGGCACCTGTTGCAGACCCGCCTCCGCTAACCAGATTCGTTAAAAATCCGTTAGTCGTGGCCTTGCCCTATCCACAGCGATTTCGGTAATGTCCATCCATCGAAGGGACGGGCTCTTGGCCCCCAAACCCAGCCTGAATTGGCCACCACAAAATGGCAGAATTCATGACGTGGAGCAATTCCGCGAACGGGTTTGATTTGTCTTTTCGATGCGGGTAGGGGACTGGCGTAATTTTTACATGGCAGGTCGATGGCGCGCCGGCGTTTTCGCCGGGCGGTAGAGCTTTGCCTTGTTCAGAAAAACGACCCGGCTTGCAAGGGCCGGGACCGGTCCCTTGTGTAGAACGAGGCGGCATTCACCACCAGCGGCGGTGGCAGTGTCGCAGCGAAGATACGGTCGCCGGAAACATGGATGCAGGAGGCGCATCCCCGGCGGAAAACAGGTACAAACAGGCAAGGAACGCGGTCATGCAGAGCGGCATCGAAAGGGAGCTAACGAGCGAACTCCCATTTCAAGCAACTTTTGTCGGAGGGGGCGACATGGTGGCATCCAGCGACGCGGAACAGAAGTTCGAGCGGGTCAAGACCCAGCTGAAGGCGCGCTTGGGAGCCGAGGTCTATTCTAGCTGGTTCGGCCGGATGAAGGTCGCCGAGGCGTCCCGGGGCATTGTCCGCATCTCGGTGCCGACGGCCTTCCTGCGGTCGTGGAT
>NZ_RZOF01000246.1:0-9998 GCF_003998955.1 Mesorhizobium sp. M4B.F.Ca.ET.017.02.2.1
GCCGGATGCTGCATTTGCGGAACTTCCGCAACATCGGCGTCGAGGGGCTCGACCTGTTCTTCAATTACAATCCGCTGGTCAACGATCATCTCGGGCGGGCGCTGGCCGAGATCCGGCTGATGACCAGGCATCTCGGCGAGCTCGACCTCTACCCCGGCATGCTGGTGTGCGAGATCACCGAGCAGGCGGCCGACGATCATGTCCTTGCCAGCCTGGTGCGCGAGATGCGGCGTGACGGCATCCGCATCGCCATCGACGATTTCGGCACCGGCCACTCGACCGAGGCGCGCATCGCGCTGCTTGCGCCGGACATCGTCAAGATCGACGGCGCCTGGTTCGCCGAGTTCTGCCGACATGCCGCGGCCGAGCGCTTCTTCCGGCCGCTGGTCTCGACGCTGCACGACCGCGGCGCCAAGGTGCTGGTCGAGGGCATCGAGCAGGCCGTGCATCTTCGCGTCGCGCTCGATGGCGGCGTCGACTTCTTGCAGGGCTATCATCTCGCCCGCCCGGCGCTGGCCGGCACGATCTTCAACGAGGAGCCGCTGTCGATCGAGGCGCTGCTCGGAGCCGAAAGCAAGGTCGTGCCGTTGCATCAGCGGCGCTGATGTTCAGGCCAAAACAAATCACTGGATGAGGCGGCTTCCGCCGCGCGATATTGGCGCGAGCCGGAAGGAGAGCCGATGATACTCTACAGCATGATCGACAGCGGCAATTGCTACAAGCCGCGCCTGTTGATGGCCAAGCTCGGCATTGCCTTCACCAATGTCGAGGTGAGCTCGCATACCGGCGACACCCGCAAGGCCGATTTCGTCGCCAAGAATCCTAACGCCATGGTGCCGCTGCTCGAGCTCGACGACGGCAGACGGATCGCCGAATCCAACGCCATCCTGCTCTATCTCGCCGAGGGCACGCGCTTCCTGCCGGCCGACCGCTACCAGCGGGCGCTCGCCTATCAGTGGCTGTTCTTCGAGCAGTACAGCCACGAGCCCTACATCGCCGTGCGCAAGGCGCTGCTCACCTTTCCCGAGCGCGCCAGGGACGCGACGCCGGAACGGCTGGCATCGACGCTGGAGCGCGGCAACAAGGCGCTCGGCGTGATGAACAGGCATCTGGAAGCCAACGCCTTCTTCGCCGGCGATGCATACAGCGTCGCCGACATCGCGCTCTATGCCTATACGCATACCGCCGAGAAGGGCGGCTTCCAACTCGACGCCTATCCTGCGGTTGCCGCATGGCTGAAGCGGGTCGAAGCGGACAAGGGGCATGTGCCGCTGGCGTGGCTGCCTTAGTTTCGTCCTCACGCCGTCGCCGCTTCGCGGCTGCTCCGGTCCGGGCGCGATTTAACAGTGTTACAGGCGAAAGCTTCAGCGAAGGCGTCCTTCTCCCCGTTTACGGGGAGAAGATGGCGGCAGCCAGATGAGGGGCGGCGCCAACTTTTGTGTTTGAATTGCTGTGCTGCTGCGCCAAGGAAGCCAATTCCGCAGCGTCGCGCCGCCCCTCATCGCCCTGCCGGGCACTTCTCCCCGTGAACGGAGAGAAGAAGGCAGCTTCGGCGTTTCGCCAGTCTTTTGAACTGCGGGCAAATAAAAAGGCGGGATAAATCCCGCCTTCCCATTCCGGTAGCCTGATCGGGAGCGTCGGGCCGGGCTGGCAGCTATCTGCTGTTCCAGCTTGTCGGGTCTTTCCGCTCCGGCGCGCTTCTCGCGCGACCGTCAGTACATCCGTGACTTGCCGCGCGCCCCGAACCTTCGTCCGGCGCGCGCTGTTGCTAAATCAGGCTGCCTTGCTCAGAGACCCAGCAGCGGACTTGCCGGTGCGGCGGTCCTGCTCGATCTCGAAGTTGATCTTCTGGCCTTCAACGAGGGTCGACAGGCCAGCGCGCTCGACAGCGGAGATGTGGACGAAAACGTCCGCGCCGCCCGCGTCGGGCTGGATGAAGCCGAAGCCCTTGGTGGCGTTGAACCACTTGACCGTACCAGTTGCCATTCGAAGTATCCTTCACATTTGCTTTAGTTTGACCGGACCAGGTCCAGCCGGTGGTATCGAAATTTTGGAGATAGACGTCAGCAAACGCGAAGATCGCGAGGCCCGATCGATCGGCCGAAATATCAATGCGATGCATATAGGCGGATTTTGCGTTGAAAACAAGACTGTGTGCGAAAGCCCTGATCGCACCGCCGCCCAACGGCCGCCCCAATCGCGTGAAAAATTCGCGGCTGGCGTGCGCCGCGAGGGAGGAACGAGCAGGTCTCGGGCGCAGGGTTTGGGAGAGGATCATGAAGACCATACTGCTTGCCGCCTTGATGACGCTGGTGGCCGCCGAGGCGCAGGCGATCTCGCGCTACGACCCGACCCGCATGAGCTGCGACAGGGTGCAGGCGACCATCGCGCGCCAGGGCGCGGTCATCCTGCGCTACCAGTCGACGCGCGTGCCGGGGCTGCCGCTGTATGACCGCTACGTCAGGGACGAGCGCTTCTGCGACCTGGGCGAGGTGAGGAAGCGCGCCTACGTGCCCAGCGCCGATGCGAAATCCTGCCCGGTCTTCGTCTGCAAGCGGCCGGACTTCGATCGGCGGTTCCGTCGCCGTTTCCTGCAATCGGACTGAGTCCGTCGACATTCAGGCAAGGCTGGCCTGCAGGCCGGGTTCAAAAGCCGAACGAGACCTGCGCCGAGGGCGGCGGGCCGAGACGCACGCCTTCCATGGCCAGCATCTTTTCCTTGGTGGTCGAGCCGCCCGGCGCCGAGAAGCCGCCGATCTTGCCGCCGGCGGCAAGGATGCGGTGGCACGGGATGACCAGCGGCACCGGGTTGGCGCCAAGCGCCGCCCCGGTTTCGCGAGCCAGCCCTTGATGGCCGGCGCGCGTCGCCAGCTCGCCATAGGTGGTGGTCTCGCCGAAGCCGAGCTTGCGCGCCGCGTCATAGATGGCGAGGCGGAAATCGTCGACGCCGGCAAGATCGACCGGCACGCCGGAGAAATCGACGTCCTCGCCGGCGGCATAGGCCTTGATCGAGGCGATCAGGTCCACCACCCATTTCGGCTGCTCGGTGGACCGGGAAACGCCGCCATGGCGGAACAACCGGCGCTCGACCGCCTCGCGGCTGCGTTCGGGCAGGCAGAGCCGGATCAGGCCTTTCTCGCTCCAGGCGATGCCCATGAAACCGATCACTGTTTCTAACACTGTGTGGCCGGCCGTGATCGCTTGCGTGGTTTCCATGACGTATTCCTTTCCGCAAACGGCGAAAAACGGGGACGTGAACGGTACAGATAGGGAACAATATCGCAGTTTGCACCGGGTCCCGCCACCCGAAAACCGCCGGATGGCCCAGATTGCCGACGAAGAATCGCTGGTGTAAGGACTTCTTAACAACCGACAATCGGACCTGCAGGGCTTGGCAACCAAAATCATCCTCACCGCGATCGGCGTGCTCGTGGGCGCGGCTGGCCTGAGCGGTTGCACCTCGACCTCGCAGATGAAGGCCGCGCCTGCCCTGGCGGCGGCCGCGACGCCTGACGCCGAGGACGACACGCCGACCGTCGCGCTGCCGGAAACGGTTGCCGTGCTGCCCGAGCCCTCCGGCCTTGTTCCGGTGCAGGTGGCGGCGCTGCCCGCCGATGCGAACCTGGCAAGTCCGGGCATGGCGACGCCGGGCGAGCCCTTGCCGCCGCCGGCCCAGCCAGCCGCTTTCGCTGGATCGACGCCGCTTGCCGCGCAGCCGGCCGTGATGGCCGGCACCTCGCCGCTCAGCCCGGGATCGCTCAAGCAGCCGCCCGCCTATGCAACAGCCGCGATGGCCATGCCCGTCACCGGCCAGGCGGTGAAGGCGGCAACGATGCCCGGCGTCCAGCAGGTCGCGTATGTCGTGCCGCAGAACCCGGCGCTGCTAGCCCCGCCCGGCGAGCCCGAGCCGCACGCCACCGGGCCGCGCGCCGAGATCGAGCGGCTGATCGAGAAATATTCCGCGCTCTACGAGGTGCCCATCGATCTCGTGCGCCATGTCGTCAACCGCGAGAGCACCTTCAACCCGAAAGCCTATAATCACGGCCATTGGGGGCTGATGCAGATCAAGCACGCGACGGCGCGCGGCATGGGCTATGACGGGCCGGCGAGCGGCCTGTTCGACGCCGAGACCAATCTCAAATATGCGGTCAAATATCTGCGCGGCGCCTGGCTGGTGTCGGGGGGCGATGAAAAGCGCGCCGACCGGCTCTACCAGAGCGGCTATTATTACGACGCCAAGCGCAGGGGCATGCTGGAAGCGACCGGCCTCGGTGTCGACCGTGCGCGGCGCCGCCTGCAGCCCGACGCCTGAGCGCGATGCCGCGTCCGCCGGCGCCTGACGACATCCGGCTGCGCAAGACCCTCGACGACGATCTGCCGCCGCCGCACTGGCCGGACGGCTTTGTCATGCGCGGCTTCGAGCCCGCCGATGCGCGGCCCCTGCATGCGCTGCTCACCGAAGTGTTCGACGACGGCACGGACGGGCCGTTCGACGAGTGGTGGCCGCGCATCTCCGGCGACGCCGAGTTCGACCCGGCTCTCTGCTTCCTGGTCATCGACGCCAGGGGCCTGCTGGCGGGAGCAGCCCTTTGCTGGGCGACGGCTTTCGTCAAGGATCTCGCCGTCCATCCGCAAGCGCGCGGCCGCGGCATCGGCGAGGCGCTGATGCGGCACGCCTTCATCGCCTTCCGCGAGCGGGGCGCGGCCCATGTCGATCTCAAGACCAACACGGTCGAGAACGCCGCCGCCCTCCGGCTCTACGAGCGGCTGGGTATGGTTCCGGTCGACTGGGAAGGGTAGGGCGCTGCTTCCCGCTGCCCGTCACGCCTTGCACCGGGAAACGGGACAGTTTGTGAACCGCTTCACATAAGCCGCCGCGCGCAAATGCTAACCCTGCGTCATGCCGCGCACCGATCGGGGGGTCGACAGTTTCGCGCGGCATCGGAGCGGTTGCGCCGGCATGTGTCAGCCACTCCACGGCGGGTCCCGAGGCGGGGTCGGGGCCCGCTTCGCCACGTCTCCCTTTCGCCATATCTTCCTTCAGCTATCCCTGGTCAGATATCCGGCGCGTTGCCGATCCTGCGCTTGATCTCGAGCGCCCAGGCGCGGCCCTCGTCGCCGCCCCACAACAGCCAGGCAATGTAGCCGGCAGACGGATTTTGCTCATTGCCGTAATTCTTGCCGCGCTTGTCGACCTCGTGGCGGGCGAAATAGCTGACCATGCGCCGGATCGTCGACGGCGACAGTTTCTCCCGGTTCTTCAGTTCGGTGGCCCGCGCCACGCCGATCTCGGTACCGCCGCGGCCGAACTGCTTGCGCAGCCTGAGACCCTTGGCGGCGTTGTCGGCGACAATTTCAGGGCAGCGGAGGTCGATCTCGTCGGGCACTGTCTTCACTCCAGTCCGGCAGCCAGGCAGGACAAGCATGCAGGAGATCTGGGTCGGTGTGCAGGCTAATTCAACGCAACCCCGCCGCCGATGCCGCGTTGGAAATGCCGGAGGGACCGTTCCGGATCGGAGACATCAGATGAAAACCCTTCTGACCGCGACCGTCGCAGCCCTGCTGGCCGGCGCGCCGGCCGCTCTGGCGCAATCGACGAACCAGGTCGCGCCCATGCTTGCCGACAGCAAGGTCGACACGCCGACCTTCGTCACCACCGTGCCCAACGCCAACGAATTCGAGATCCAGTCGAGCAGGCTGGCCGAGGAGAGGGCCTCCTCCGACGACATCAAGGCCTTCGCCAGAGAGATGATCGCCGACCACACCAAGGCGGGCGAGGATTTCAAGGCGGCGCTGAGCCAGGGCCAGACCACCGCCTCGATCAAGCCCGCCGGGCCCGCGCTGCAGCCCAAGGAGCAGCAGCTGCTGGACGAGCTCAAGCGCGCCAGCGGCGAGGCGTTCGACCAGGCATACATCATGATGCAGACCGACGCGCACCGGCAAGTCGTCGCCCTGTTCAGCACCTACGCGAAGTCCGGCGACGACCCGGCGATGAAGGAATTCGCCAAGAAGACGCTGCCGACGCTCAAGATGCACGAGAAGCACGTGAAGGAACTGGCGGTTGCGCATCAGGGGTGAGGGCCGCCGTGGACCTCGCAGCCTGTTCGCCGGACGGTTCACCGGGTTTCTGAAGAGCACCTGAAGAGCATCTGGCTGGCGCCGCCCCTCATTGCCCTGCCGGGCATTTCTCCCCGTATAGTGACGGGGAGAAAGACGCTTGCGCCGGTGGTTTCGCCAATCGCCGAAGTCGCAGAAAAGGACGCCTGCGTTGCGGCCAGCTCCTTCTCCCCGTTCACGGGAGAAGAGAGCTAATCGCCTACCCAAAATACTCCTGCAGCGGCGTGACCTCCAGGTTCCCCGCCCGCAGCGCCGCAATCGCCTCGGCCACCGCCGCAGCACCCGACAGCGTCGTGTAATACGGCACCTTCTGCATCAGCGTCGCACGCCGCAGCGACTTCGAGTCCGACACCGCCTTCTGGCCGTCGGTGGTGTTGAAGACGATCTGGACCTGGCGGTTGCGGATGGCGTCCTCGATGTGGGGGCGGCCTTCGAGCACCTTGTTGATCTTTTCGGCGACGACGCCGTTCTCGGCGAGGAAGCGGGCGGTCCCTGAGGTGGCGAGCACCTTGAAGCCCTGGCCGGCGAGGCGCTTGACGGCGGGCAGGATGCCCTTCTTGTCCTCGTCGCGCACCGAGACGAACAGCGTGCCGGAGCGCGGCAGGTCGACATTGGCGCCGAGCTGGCTCTTGGCGAAGGCGAGCGCGAAGTCGCGGTCGAGGCCCATCACCTCGCCGGTCGAGCGCATTTCCGGCCCGAGCAGAATGTCGACGCCCGGGAAGCGGGCGAAGGGGAAGACGGCTTCCTTGACCGCGATGTGGCCGGGGTTGCGCGGGTCGGGCATCGGCCCGTAATGGGCGAAGGCATCCTCCAGCGTCTCGCCGGCCATGATGCGGGCGGCGATCTTGGCAATCGGCCGGCCGATGGTCTTGGCGACGAAGGGCACGGTGCGCGACGCCCGAGGGTTCACCTCCAGCACATAGACCGTGCCGTCCTTGATCGCGTATTGCACGTTCATCAGGCCACCGACATTGAGCGCGCGAGCCAAGGCAGCCGTCTGGCGCTCCAGTTCATCGACCAGGTGCGAGGGCAGGGCGTGCACCGGCAGCGAGCAGGCGCTATCGCCCGAATGGATGCCGGCCTCCTCGATGTGCTCCAGAATGCCGGAGACAAAGGTCGCCTTGCCGTCGCAGAGGCAGTCGACGTCGACCTCGATGGCGCCCGACAGATAGGTGTCGAACAGCAGCGGGTTTTTTCCCAGCAGCGTGTTGATCTGGCCGGTCTTATCGTTGGGGTATTTCTGCTTGATGTCCTCCGGCACCAGGCCGGGCACGGTGTCGAGCAGGTAGGTCTGCAGCATGCCCTCGTCATGGATGATCTGCATGGCGCGGCCGCCGAGCACATAGGACGGGCGCACCACCAGCGGGAAGCCGAGCTCGCCGGCGACGAGGCGGGCCTGCTCGACCGAATAGGCGATGCCGTTCTTCGGCTGGGTCAGGCCGAGCTTGTGCAGCAGCTTCTGGAAACGGTCGCGGTCCTCGGCGAGGTCGATCATGTCCGGCGAGGTGCCGAGGATCGGGATGCCGGCCTTCTCCAGCGCGTCGGCGAGCTTGAGCGGCGTCTGGCCGCCGAACTGGACGATGACGCCGACCAGTTCGCCGGACGCCTGCTCGGCGCGCAGGATCTCCAGCACGTCCTCCGCCGTCAGCGGGTCGAAATAGAGCCGGTCGGAGGTGTCGTAGTCGGTCGAGACGGTCTCCGGGTTGCAGTTGACCATGATCGCCTCGTAGCCGGCGTCGCGGAGCGCAAACGCCGCGTGGCAACAGCAATAGTCGAACTCGATGCCCTGGCCGATGCGGTTCGGGCCGCCGCCGAGGATGACGACCTTTTTGCGCGCCGACACCTTGGCCTCGTTGGCGAGGCTGCCTGCGAACGGGACCTCATAGGTCGAGTACATATAGGCGGTGGGCGAGGCGAACTCGGCGGCGCAGGTGTCGATGCGCTTGTAGACCGGATGGACGTCGAGCTTTTCTCTGACCTTCTGAACCGCTTCGGCGTCGCTCTTCGTCAAGGATCCGAGGCGAGCGTCCGAAAAACCCATCGCCTTCAGCATGCGCAGATTGGCGGCATCCTGCGGCAGGCCGTGCTCGCGCACGCGCTCCTCCATGGCGATGATGCCGGCGATCTGCTCGAGGAACCACGGGTCGATCTTGCACATGGCATGCACGTCTTCCAGCGAGGTGCCCATGCGGATCGCCTGCGCCACCATGCGCAGCCGGTCCGGCGTCGGCGTGCCGAGTGCTGCGCGAATGGCGTTTCGGTCGTCGACATGGCTGGCCGGCGCAGTGCCATGGCCAAGGCCGGGAATCTCGATCTCGTCCAGACCCGTCAGGCCGGTCTCAAGTCCGCGCAGCGCCTTCTGCAAGGATTCCTGCAAGGTGCGGCCGATGGCCATCACCTCGCCGACCGACTTCATGGCGGTGGTCAGCACCGGTTCGGCGCCGGGAAATTTCTCGAAGGCAAAGCGCGGGATCTTCGTCACCACGTAATCGATCGACGGCTCGAACGAGGCGGGCGTGGCGCCGCCGGTGATGTCGTTCTCCAGTTCGTCCAGCGTGTAGCCGACGGCGAGCTTGGCGGCGATCTTGGCGATCGGGAAGCCGGTCGCCTTGGAGGCCAGCGCCGACGAACGCGAGACGCGCGGGTTCATCTCGATCACCACCAGGCGGCCGTCGGCCGGGTTGACGGCGAACTGCACGTTGGAGCCGCCGGTCTCGACGCCGATCTCGCGCAGCACCGCGATCGAGGCGTTGCGCATCATCTGGTATTCCTTGTCGGTCAAGGTCAGCGCCGGCGCGACGGTGATCGAGTCCCCCGTGTGCACGCCCATCGGATCGATGTTCTCGATCGAGCAGACGATGATGCAATTGTCCGCCCGGTCGCGGACGACCTCCATCTCGTATTCCTTCCAGCCGAGCACGCTCTCCTCGATCAGCACTTCGGTGGTCGGCGAGGCGTCTAGGCCGGACTGGACGATGTCGTAGAATTCGGCGCGGTTGTAGGCGATGCCGCCGCCGGTGCCGCCCATGGTGAAGGACGGGCGGATGATGGCCGGCAGGCCGACATGGTCGAGCGCCTGGGCGGCGATCGCCATGCCATGGCTGATGTAGCGCTGCTTGCGGTCGCCTTCGCCGAGGTTCCAGCGGGTTTCCAGCGCGTCGAGCGCGGCGTCGAGATTGTCGGGGTTCTCGGCCTTCAGCGCGGCGCGCTCGGCCTCATGCGTCTTGCGGTCGGCGTTCTTGACGTCGGTGGCGTTGGCAAGCATCGACTTCGGCGTTTCCAGGCCGATCTTGCTCATCGCCTCGCGGAACAACGCGCGGTCCTCGGCCTTGTCGATGGCATGCGCGTCGGCGCCGATCATCTCGACATTGTAGCGGTCGAGCACGCCCATGCGGCGCAGCGACAAAGCGGTGTTGAGCGCCGTCTGGCCGCCCATGGTGGGCAGCAGCGCGTCCGGCCGCTCCTTGGCGATGATCTTGGCCACCACTTCCGGCGTGATCGGCTCGATATAGGTGGCGTCGGCCAGCTCCGGGTCGGTCATGATCGTGGCCGGGTTGGAGTTGACCAGGATGACGCGGAAACCCTCTTCCTTCAGCGCCTTGCAGGCCTGGGTGCCGGAATAGTCGAACTCGCAGGCCTGGCCGATGACGATGGGGCCGGCCCCGATGATCAGGATCGACTTGATGTCGGTGCGTCTTGGCATGGTCTACGGGTTCCGTTCGGCGAGCGGCTTGCACGAAAAACCGGGACGGGAGGACCCGGCCGGTTGTGCTTGCGATTCTGGTATCAGGCTAGGAGGGCCTTATAGGGAAGAGTTTTGGCGGATGTAACCCCGAAAATGAGGGATTAGGCAGTAGGGGAGTAGGGGAGTAGGGGAGTAG
>NZ_RZOF01000247.1:0-9972 GCF_003998955.1 Mesorhizobium sp. M4B.F.Ca.ET.017.02.2.1
CCGTTCATGCGCCGGGGCGACCGCCGCGAGATAGCGCGCCTCGAAGGCGGCGCGCCCGGGGTCGTCGGCCGCAAGGCCGGAAAGATAGGGCGGCACCTCGGCGTCGGGCAATTCCGTCTCGGCGCAGGAGACGACGCGCACCCACGGGCAGCTTGCGCCGGCGATCGCCGGAAACATGATGACATTGTCGAGCACGACGGCGTCGGGCTTCAGCCGCGCCAGCAATTGCCTGAGCGGCGCCTCGGCCTGGGCCGCCGTGTCGACGATCGCCTGCCATGTCGGCGCGACATAGGTTTCGAGCTGGTCGACCGGGCTCAGCCGGAAATGCGGCAGGTGTCGGCGCACGAAAGCCTGCCAGTAGCTCTGCCGCTCGCTGTCGCTCAGCGGGTCGTTGGTCGGCAGCTGGTATTCCTGAAAGCCGTAATCGGCAAAGACGCCGGAGAAGCCGGCATGGCAGATGAAGACCGGCCGGGCGCCCCTGGCTCGCAAGGCCTGCGCGATGCCGACGCAATTGAGCGCCGCGCCGAAGCTCGCTTCGGGAAACAGCGCTATGGTCGGGCTGGCTTTGCGCGTCACGATGGTCCTCGGTCAATCCGGCCGGCTGATCATGCCGAACAGCGCCGGCGCGCCGCGGCTCGCCGCCCGTGGCCGCTGGCTGCGCGACAGCCTGAGATGCACACGCAACAGATCGGCGGCAACCTCATACTGCCAGCTTTCCAGATGGTCGAGTATGGTGAGGTGCTCGCGCAGCGACTGCTTGAGCCGGAACACGTTGACGCCCGCATAGATGCCGGGCAGCCGGCGTAACCGGAGATGATCGGACAGCGCGTCGGTGATGAACCGGTTGGCCGAGCCGTCGGCGATCATGCCGTGGAACTCGATGTCCAGCCGTTGGAATTCCCTGGTGTCGAAGGCCGCATCGGGCTGCGCCATCAGCGCCTCCATGCCCTGCCGAAGCGCCGCCGCCCGCGCGCCGTCGAGGCTGAAGCCCGGCGTCAATATGGCGGCGGGTTCCAGCAGCAGCCGGAAGTCGTAGCTCTCGCCCTGCGCCTCGGGATCGTCGGGCGCCCGGCGAAACAGCCAGGACTGGCCCGGCGCGCGGTCGACGAGATTCTCTTCAGTCAGTCTCTGAAGCGCTTTTAGTACCGTCTTGCGTTCCGCATCGTAGCGCCGCATCAGCCCGCTGACGGTTACCGTCTGGTCCAGCCGCCGCGCCGAGCGGTCGCGCAGGATCGCCTCGGCCAGTTCGTCTTCCTCCGCATTCGGCAATTCGGTGGCGACAGCCCTTTGCGCCGCGAGGTCGATGGCGAGGCGGTAGCCTGTGGCTGCTTCCCAGCGCACCACGCCCTGTTCGGTGAGCAGGCGCAGCGCCGCCCGCACCGGAGTCCGCGAAACGCTGCAGAGCGAGGCGATCTGTTGCTCGGGAAGGTGGGCGCCGGGCGCGAAGCCGCGCTGCCTGGCAACGTCCAGGATGCGCTGCGCGAGATCGAGATGGTTGGTGCGAGGTCGCCTGGCTGCCGCTTGCATGACTTGTTCTCGTGGATCGGTGCGACCCCGGTTTGGCCGATCGTCCCCGCCGAGGCAATCGGCCAGATTCCGGAGCCGCCTGCCAAATTATGGATTGACGTACTTTTTTCTGCAATAGTACTGTCACTGCAATCGGCAACAAAAGACCGGGGAACAGGATCGAGCCGCGGCGGGAACCGCGAATGCCGGTCCGCCAACGAATTTGACCAACCGGAATGGGAGACTGTCATGACCACCGCCCTGCGGCATCGTTCGTTCAGAACGTCTTCAATCGCGCTCGGCTTCGCTCTGGCGCTTTCGGCGCCGGCGGCCGCCGCCGACCTCGTCATCTCCAACTGGGACGGCTACATGGCGCCCGACGCCATGGCCGCCTTCAAGAGCGCGACCGGTGTTGCCGGCGAGGTCGTGGTCCACGCCACCAATGAGGAGATCATGGGCAAGCTCGTTGCCTCCGGCGGCAAGGGCTATGACGTGGTCTTCGTCTCCTCGCCCTTCGCCGAGGTGCTGAACAAGCTCGGCCTGACCGAGCCGATCGACCATGCCCAGGTCCCCAACCTCGCCAATCTCTATCCAGAAGCGACCAAGCTGCCGCACGATGTCGGCAACGCCTTCTCGGTGCCCTACACCTGGGGCACGACCGGCCTCTGCTATCGTTCGGACCTGGTCAAGGCCGCGCCGACCAGCTGGAGCGACCTGCTGGCGCCTTCCGACGACCTCAAGGGCAAGACCACCATGCTGGCGACCGACCGCTGGCTGCTCGCCGCCGGCCAGCTCGACAAGGGTTTCTCCGTCAACGAGACCGATCCGGCCAAGATGGCCGAGGTCAAGGACCTGCTGATCTCGGCCAAGAAGACCCTGCTCGCCTATGACGACACCACCTTCTATTCGAAGCTGGTGTCCGGCGAGGCGCTGCTGGTGCAGGCCTGGGACGGCTGGTGCAACTACGGCATCGCCGAGAAACCCGAGATCAAATACGTCATCCCGAAGGAAGGCTCGGACCTCTGGGTCGACACGATGGTGGTGATGAAGGCTTCCGAGCACAAGGACGCCGCCTTCAAGTTCATCAACTTCATGCTCGACGCCAAGAACCACGCATGGGCGGCCCAGAACATCGACTACAAGGTGCCGAACAAGCCGGCGATGGAGAGCCTGCCGGCCGACTTCCTGGCCAAATTCCCCAACATGGCGATGCCGGTGGCCGACCTCGTCAAGTTCGAGCAGTTGCGCGACGTCGGTGACGCCCAGCGCGACTATTCCAAGATCGTCAGCGAGATCAAGGCCGCGCAGTAGGCGCTTGCAGCCCAGAGACAATGGCCGATGGCGGGCTGTCGCCGTCGGCCGCTGAGCGGTATCGAAAATTGTCCCAGACCAGACTTCGCTCCAACCTGCTGATGGCGCCGGCTTTGGCCTGGCTGACCGCAGTCATGGTGGTGCCATGCGCGCTGGTGCTGGCGCTCGCCTTCTTCCGGCGCGGCATCTATGGCGGCATCGAATACACCTTCACGCTGGAGAATTTCAGCCAGGTCCTCGACCCGCTCTACGCCGGCATCTTCCTCAACTCGGCGCGCATCGCCGGCACCGCGACGCTGATCGCGGTCATCATCGGCTACGCCGCCGCCTATGCGATATCAGCGGCTCCCCGCCGACTGCAGCCGGTCTTCCTGTTCTTCGCCGTGCTGCCGTTCTGGTCGAACTATCTGATCCGCACCTACGCCTGGATCGTGCTGCTCAACCGCGAAGGCCTCGTCACCCAGTTGCTGCGCTGGATCGGCTACACCGGCGAGCCGCCGTCGATGCTCTACACCGAGGGCGCCGTCATCGCTGGCCTGGTCTACAACTACCTGCCCTTCGTCATCCTCGCCTGCTACGCGCCTCTGTCGCGCCTCAACCCCGAGCTGGCGGAGGCCTCGCGCGATCTCGGCGCCTCGGCGCTGACCACTTTCCGGCGCGTCATCCTGCCCCTGACGGTGCCGGGCATCGCCGCCGGCGCGGTCTTCGTCTTCGTGCTGTCGATCGGCAATTTCGTCACCCCCGCTCTGCTCGGCGGCGGCCGCTTCCAGATGATCGGCAACCTGGTCTACGACCAGTTCCTGACCGCCAATGACTGGCCGTTCGGCGCCGCCCTTGCAATGGCGCTGATCGCCATCATGCTCGCGGTGCTGATGGCGCAGGCTTTGCTTGCCGACCGCGCCGCCGGCCGAACCAAGGAAGCTGAGGGAGGCGCCGATGGCTGAGCGCTCCCTTGCTTCCTTCTCCCCGTTCACGGGGAGAAGGTGCCCCGAAGGGGCGGATGAGGGGCGGCGCCAGCCTTTGCGACGCTCAGCGCTGCCCCTCATCTGCCTGCCGGCATCTTCTCCTCGTAAACGGGGGGAAGGAGGCTGTCCGGCCACTCGCCTCCTGATCATTGGAGGGCAGCCATGACTTCATCGCCTGCCCGCCTTCTCGGCCTGCGGACGATCCTCGTCCTCGTCTTCGCCTTCCTCTACATCCCGATCGCCGTCCTGGTGGCGCTGTCCTTCAATGCGGGCGGACTGCCGACGGCATGGTCCGGGTTTTCGCTGAAATGGTACGCCTCGCTCGGCGGCAATGCGGCGATCCTGCAGGCCGCGCTGAACACGCTGATCGTGGCGCTGGTTTCGACCGCCATCGCCACGCTGCTCGGCACGCTGCTGGCGATCGGCATCGAGATGCGCCGGCAGTACGGCAAGGGTCTCGAGGCACTAATCTTCGCGCCGATGATCATCCCCGACATCGTGCTCGCCATCGCGCTGCTGTCGTTCTTCTCCGTGCTTGATGTCACCATGGGCCTGCACACCATCATTCTCGCCCATGTCGTCTTCAACCTCGCCTTCGTCTGCTCGGTGGTACGCGCGCGGCTGAAGAGCTTCGACTGGTCGATCGTCGAGGCCTCCGCCGATCTCGGAGCCTCCGCGCTCACCACCTTCCGGCGGGTGACGCTGCCGGTGATCCTGCCGGCGGTGGTCGCCGGCGCGCTGCTCGCCTTCACGCTCTCGGTCGACGAGTTCATCATCGCCTTCTTCACCGCCGGGGCCGGGCGCGCCTCGACCACGCTGCCAATGCAGATCTATTCGATGATCCGCTTCGGCATCACGCCGGAGATCAACGCACTGGCGACCATCGTCATGGCGGTCTCGATCACCGCGCTCACCCTTTCGCAGCGGCTCAATCGTGGGGTCATCGGCCAATGAGCGAACCGCGCACGCTGCTTCGGATCGATCGCGTGTCGAAGAATTTCGGCCGCGTGAGGGCCGTCGACGGCATTTCGCTCGACATCCGCGAGAATGAGTTCTTCGCCCTGCTCGGTCCCTCCGGCTGCGGCAAGACCACGCTGCTGCGCATGCTGGCCGGATTCGAGACGCCGAGCGACGGCCAGATCCTGCTCGACGGCCGCGACATCGCCCGCACGCCGCCCAACAAGCGGCCGGTCAACCTGATGTTCCAGTCCTACGCGCTGTTTCCGCATATGAGCGTCAGGGCCAACGTCTCCTACGGCCTCGAAATGGAGCGCCTGCCGGCGGCCGAGATCCGCAGACGCGTCGACGCCATCCTGGCGACGACCGAGTTGGTGCCCTTCGCCGACCGCAAGCCGGAGCAATTGTCAGGCGGCCAGAAGCAGCGCGTCGCGCTCGCCCGCGCTCTGGTCAAGCGGCCGCGCCTGCTGTTGCTCGACGAGCCGCTCGGCGCGCTCGACAAGAAGCTGCGCGGCGCCATGCAGCTCGAATTGAAGCGCCTGCAGCACGAGGTCGGCATCACCTTCGTCATCGTCACCCACGACCAGGAGGAATCGCTGGTCATGGCCGACCGCATGGCGGTGCTGAAGGATGGCAGGCTGCTGCAATGCGACACGCCGCACGCGATCTACGAACATCCTTCCGACCGCTTCGTCGCCGACTTCATCGGCGTGATGAATTTTGTCCCCGGCCGTGCTGACGGCAACGGCGTCCAGGCGACGAATGGCACGAAGATCACTGGCAAGGTTCCGGCGACACTTTCGTCGGGCGCCTCGGCTGTCGCGGCTGTGCGGCCCGAACGCATCCGGCTGTTTCCGTCGCCCGACACCGCCAACCGCGTTGCCGGCACGGTCGAGGCGCTCGCCTATCAGGGCCTCGACCTGCAGGTGCATGTCCGCACCGCTCTTTCGGAAAGGCCGTTCCTGGTGCGCGTCACCGCCGATGCCGCCGACCGCCGGCCGGTTGCCGCCGGCGACCGGATCGAGCTCGGCTGGGACGCCGCCGATGTCAGAATTTTCGCAGATTGATGGAGATTGAAACCATGGCGCAGAAGACCATCGCGTTTTTCCCGGAAGCGGCCTTTGGACCGGCGCTGAATTCCGTAGGCATCGCCCAGGCGGTCGAGGCGCGCGGCCACAGGGCGGTGTTCCTGTCCGATCCGGGCTTTGTCGACGTCTACAAGGGCTACGGCTTCGAGGCGCATCCGGTGAACCTCTCCGAGCCGATGCCGCCGGAGCAGATGGCCAAGTTCTGGGAGGACTTCATCAACGGCCACATCCCGAATTTCCGCAAGTCGCCCTACGACCAGGTCGACAACTATGTGAAGGATTGCTGGACGGCGATCGTCGACAGCGCCAAATGGGCGCAGAAGGATCTGCCCGGCGTGCTCGACAAGATCAAGCCCGACGTCATATCGGTCGACAACGTCATCCTGTTTCCGGCGATCAAACAATACGGCAAGCCCTGGGTGCGGGTCATCTCCTGCTCGGAGAACGAGATCGAGGACGAGGACATCCCGCCGCATCTTTCCGGTTGCGCCGAGGACGACCACGCCGGCCACAAGCGCTACCGCGACCATTTCAATGCGGTGATCAAGCCGATCCATGACGACTTCAACGCCTTCCTCGCCGCCAATGGCGAGGCGCCCTATCCGATCGGCCAGTTCTTCGAGGCCTCGCCCTACCTCAACCTGCTGCTCTATCCGCAAGCGGCGAAGTTCAACCGCCGGCATCCGCTCGACCCGGCGAAATTCCAGTATCTCGAGGGCTGCGTGCGGCAAGAAAAGCCCTACGCAATACCGACCTTCGCCAGGAACAATGACGGACCGCTGCTCTACGTTTCCTTCGGCAGCCTGGGGGCCGGCGACGTCGACCTTCTGAAGCGCATCATCGCTGCGCTCGGCAAGACGCGCTACCGGGCGCTGGTCAATGTCGGCGGCTACAAGGACCAGTACACCGACGTGCCCGGCAACGTCATCGTCGACAGCTGGTTCCCGCAACCTTCGGTGATCCCGCAGGTCGACGCGGTGATCCACCATGGCGGCAACAACTCCTTCACCGAGTGCCTCTATTTCGGCAAGCCGGCGATCATCATGCCCTATGTCTGGGACGGTCACGACAATGCCACCCGCGTCGGCGAGATCGGCTGCGGTTTCGGCATGCCGCGCTACGACTGGAGCGATGCCGAGCTGATCGCGACGATCGAGGCCTGCCTCACCGATCCGGCGATCAAGGCCAAGCTCGCCAAGGCATCGGCGCAGATGCAGTCGCAGAACGGCCCCGAGAAGGCTGCCGGGCTGCTGGAGCAGTTGCTGTGACCTCCTCCGCCCCGCACCTCTATCAGGCCTCGACCCGCGCCGATCTCGTCGACTGGGGCGCGCAGCCTGACGCGCTGGAAGGCGCTTCGCACTCGACCGGCAGGCTGGTGCACAAGGGTCCGAACAACCAGCCGGAATCCGGCATCTGGGTCTGCACGCCGGGACGCTGGCGGCTCAAGATCCCGCGCGACGAGCTCTGCCACTTCGTTTCAGGTCGCGCCACCTACAAATCCGACGACAGCCAGGTGATAGAGGTGACAGCCGGGACGGTGGTGCTGTTCCCGGCCGGCTGGAGCGGCGAATGCACCGTGCATGAGACCATGCGCAACGTCTACATGCTGGCCTGAGCGAGGAACTTGACATGCCGACACCGCACTGGCCGAAAGCCTCGACCGTGGAACTGGACGACTGGGGCGCCGGCGCCAACCCGATCGCCGGCTCACCGCGTGCGTCGGGCAAGGTCCTGTTCCAGCATGCGGACGGATCGAGCGAATGCGGGCTGTGGTCCTGCACGCCCGGCACGCGCCACATCACCTTCGCCGTCGACGAGTTCTGTCATTTCCTGTCCGGGCGCGGCAGCTACATCCACGAGAATGGCGAGGCGATCCCGGTCGAGGCCGGGACACTGGTCTTCTTCCCAGCCGGCTGGACCGGCACTTCCGAAATCACCGAAACGCTGACCAAGGCCTTCATGTGCCGGTAAGCAGCCAAAGAAATCCAGGATAAGATCGATGACCACGCCGACCATGCAATCGCCGCTCACAATTGTCGACCTCGTCGACTGGGGCGTCATCCCGACGATGATCGAGGGCCAGTCCCACACCTCCGGCAAGCTGCTCTACAAGGGGCCGGAAGGCCGCTCGGAATGCGGCCTGTGGGTCTGCACGCCGGGCAAATGGCACTGCCACGTCACCCGCGACGAGTTCTGCCACTTCCTCGAGGGGCGCTGCACCTACGTGCATGAATCCGGCGAGGTGATCGAGATCGAGCCTGACACGGCGGCGTTCTTCCCGCAGGACTGGAAGGGCGTCTGCACCGTGCACGAGACGATCAAGAAGGTCTACATGATCCGCTGAGCGGACCGGGAGGATTGTTTCATGGAATTCTCGCCCGACCGTCCGGTATACTTCGTCAATCCGGACTACCGGCCGACCGCCGGTGCGCAAAAACCGGTGATCGATCCGGCAACGCTGGAGACGGTCGGCGCCATCGCTTCGGCCAGCGACGGCGAGATCGATGCCACACTGACCGCCGCGACAAGGGCGCAGGCGGCGTGGAAAAGACTCGACGCCAAGAGCCGCGCCAAACATTTGCACGCGGTGGCCAATGCCATCGAGGCGGCGGACTTCACCCGCTGCGCCGAGCTGATGGTGCGCGAGATGGGCAAGCCCTATCCGGAAGCGATCGGCGAGATCGCCAATTGCGCGCCGATCTTCCGCTATTATGCCGAGATGGCGCGCGACGAGGCCGGCAAGGTCGCCGGCACGACGCAAGCGGGTTCGTTCCAGTATGCGCGCTACGAGCCCTACGGCGTCTCGGTCCACATCATGCCCTACAACTTCCCGATCCTGCTGATGTGCTGGACGGTGGCGGCCTCGCTCGCCGCCGGCAATGCCTGCGTGATCAAGCCGGCGGAGGCGACGACGCTGTCGACGCTCGACTACATGACGGTGTTCCACTCGCTGCCCGAAGGCCTCGTCTCCTGCCTGCCCGGCGGAGCCGCCACGGCGCAGGCGCTGATCGCCTCCGACCGCACCCATGCGGTCGCCTTCACCGGCTCGGTTGCCGCCGGCAAGGCCGTCGCAGTGGCGTGCGCCGAGCGCATGAAGCCCTGCGTCATCGAGGCCGGCGGCAGCGATCCGCTGATCATCTCGGAACACGCCCCGCTCGACGTCGCGGCGGCCGGCTCCGTCACCGCCGCCTTCCACCTCACCGGCCAGGTCTGCACCTCGGCCGAGCGCTTCTTCGTCGTCGATGCGGTGCACGACCGCTTCGTCGATCTGTTCGCCGCAAAGACCCGGGCGCTGAGGATCGGTAACGGCCTGGACAGGACCGAGATCGGCCCGCTGGTCAGCGAAGCCGCACGCGCCAAGGTCATGCGCCTGGTCGACGACGCGGTTCGCAACGGCGCCAGGGCGGTGACCGGCGGGCGCATCCCGCCGGCGCACAACACCGGCTGGTTCTACGAGCCGACGATCCTTACCGGCGTCACCCCGGACATGGCGATCGTGCGCGAGGAATGTTTCGGGCCGGTCGCCGCGATCTGCCGCGTGAAGGATTTCGACGAGGCGATCAGGCTTGCCAATGACAGCCCCTTCGGTCTCGGCGCCTCGGTGTTCACCACCGATCTCGCCGAAGCGCAAGAGGCGGCCGAACGGCTCGAGGCCGGCATGGTCTGGGTCAACAATCCGCTGATCGACAACGACGCGCTGCCTTTCGGCGGCTGGAAGGCTTCCGGCCTCGGCCGCGAGCTCGGCCGCCAGGGGCTCGACGCCTTCCGCCGCTCGAAGATGGTGATCATCGACCACAAACCCGAGATCCAGGGCTGGTGGTACCCTTACCCGGACAGCTGGTTTCGCGACACCGGCGGCCGCAAGCACGTGTAAGGCGAGCCGGGGGACGCCCTGGCTCAGCCGATGCTTTCGCCGCCGTCGACAACCAGCGCCTGCCCGGTCATGAAGGACGAGCGGTCGGAGACGAGGAACAGGATCGCTTCGGCGATTTCGTCGGCGCTTGCCCAGCGCCCCATCGGGATCTTGGTCCGGACATAGTTTTCGATCGCTTCGCGCCCGCCCATCTGGGCGATGAACGGCTCGTTGAACGGCGTGTCGACCCAGCCCGGACAAAGCGCGTTGATGCGGACATTGTGGCGGGGGG
>NZ_RZOF01000248.1:0-9969 GCF_003998955.1 Mesorhizobium sp. M4B.F.Ca.ET.017.02.2.1
CCGGCTCGGTGTTCGGCATCCTCGCCGGGCGCGGCCTGATCGATCCGGCAAAGCCGGTGACCAGCTACCTTCCGGAACTCGGCGAGACCGCCTGGGCAGGCGCCAGCGTGCAGCAGGTGCTCGATATGACGACGGGCGTACGCTTCTCCGAGGAGTACACCAACCCCTATTCGGAGATCGGCCAGGTCGACGTCGCCAGCGGCTGGAAACCGGTGCCGCCTAGCAGCGACCCCGCCTTCCAGTGGCCGGCGCACATGTTCGAGCTGATCCTGCGGCTGAAGGACAAGGTCCGGCCGCATGGCGAGGCGTTCGAATACCGCTCGATCGAGACCGACGTGCTCGCCTTCATCATGGAGCGGGTGACCGGCAAGCGCCTGGCGCAACTGGTTTCCGAGGAACTCTGGCAAAAGCTTGGCGCCGATGAGAGCGCCTGCTTCAGCGTCGACAGCGCCGGCTATGCGCTGGCCGAGGGCGGCTTCAATGCGACGCTGCGCGATTATGGCCGCTTCGGCCAGCTGATCCTCGACAATGGCGGTGGCGTGGTGCCGGCCGACTGGATCGAAGCGACACGCAATGGCAGGCACGGTCCCGGCTTCAATCCCAGCCTGCCGGAAGGTAGCTATCGCAACCAGTTCTGGATCGAGGATCCGCGCTCGCGCGCGCTGATGTGCCGGGGCGTGTTCGGGCAGCTGATCCATATCGGCTGGGACAACCGGATGGTCGTGGTGAAGCTGTCGACCTACCCGGATTTCGCCAACATTGCCTATTCGGTGGCGACGCTGAAGGCCGTGCACGCCATTGCCGCGGCGCTGGGCTGACCCACAACAAGCAGAAGAGATCGTCATGACCGGCAGGACCGCGTTCGAGACACAGTATGGCTTTGCCCGCAATGCGGTGCTGCTCTCCAACTGGCGCGAAAGCCCATTCAATCGCTGGTCGTTCCAGAATGTCGGCGAACTGGTGCCGAGCACGCCCTTCGCGGCGTCGGGCGGCGCAGAGGCGCCGGCGCAGGCGCTTGGCGGGCTGCTCGACGAAAAGGTCGCCCTGGCGGCCGAGCCGGAAACGGTCGCGGCTTTTCTCAAGCGCTCTGACACCGATGCGCTGACGGTCCTGAAGGGCGGCAGGCTGGTCGGCGACTGGTTCGCGCCGCATATGGAGTTCGGCGCGCGCCACATCATCTTCTCGATCAGCAAGTCCTTCACCGCCATCCTTGCCGGCATACTGGAAGGCGAGAGGGTATTCGACCCGGACGCGCCGGTCGTCAGCTATATCCCCGAAGCCGAGGGTTCGGCCTATGGCGATGCGAGCTGCCGGCATGTGCTCGACATGAGCGTCAGCCTCGATTTCGAGGAGGCCTATCTCGATCCCGAAAGCGCGTTTGCCCGCTACCGCCGCGCCACGCTGTGGAATCCGGGTGGCGGGTCCGAAAGCCTCAAGGCGTTCATCCTGACGTTGCAGCGTCTCGGCGAGCCGCACGGGCGCACCTATCGCTACCGCTCGCCCAATTCCGATCTGCTCGGCATGCTGCTGGAGCGGGCGTCCGGACATCGCATCGGCGATCTCCTGCGCGCGAAATTGTGGCAGCCGCTCGGCGCGATGGGCGAGGGTTCGATCGCCGTCGACATGGAAGGCACGGCGCGCACGGCCGGCGGCATTTCGGTGACGCCGCGCGACCTGGCGCGGGTCGGCGAGATGATGCGGCAGGGCGGCATGGCCAATGGCCGCCGCATCGTGCCGGATGCCTGGGTGCGCGACACGGTTTCAACCGGCGGCAGCTTCGAGGCCTGGCAGCGCGGGACGATGGCCTTTCTCTTTCCCAAGGGCCGCTACCGCAACAAATGGTACCAGACCGGCGCCGATAGCGGCGCCTATTGCGGCATCGGCATCCATGGCCAATGGCTCTACGTCAATCCGAAGGCCGAAGTGGTGATCGCCAAGATGTCGTCGCAGCCGGAGCCGGTCGACGACCGGCTCGATGTCGAGCTAGTCGCCTTCTTCGAGGCGCTGAGCCGCATGGTCTGAGCCGCCTCGGCGGGGCGGTTTCGTAACCGTTTTTCTGTGGAACCTCGCTACGGGGCCCGAACAGCGCGGTTGGCGAGGACGGCATCCAGGCCTATGGTCGCCGCTCTTTTCGACAGGGACCGGCATGGCATCCGACATCAAACGCATTGCAGCAATCATCGCGGCCGAGATCGGCGCGCGGCCCGAGCAGGCGGCGGCGGCGATCGGCCTCCTGGACGAGGGCGCGACGGTGCCCTTCGTGGCCCGCTATCGCAAGGAGGTCACCGGCGGGCTCGACGACACGCAATTGCGCGATTTGGCCGAGCGGCTCGCCTATCTGCGCGAGCTCGACACGCGCCGCGAGACGATCCTCGGTTCCATCCGTGAGCAGGGCAAGCTGACCGAGGAATTGGAGGCCAAGATCATTGCTGCCGCCACCAAGGCCGAGCTGGAAGACATCTACCTGCCCTACAAGCCGAAGCGGCGCACCAAGGCGGAGATCGCCAGGGAACGTGGGCTCGGGCCGCTGGCCGAGGCGATCCTTGCCGACCGCGCGGCGGTGCCCGCCGACCTCGCGCTCGCCTACATCACCGAAGAAGTGGCAGACGCAAAGGCCGCGCTCGAGGGCGCGCGCGACATTCTGTCGGAACAGTTCGCCGAGAATGCCGATCTGGTCGGCAAGCTGCGCGCCTATATGAAGGAGCGTGCCTTCCTGCGCGCCAGGGTCGTCGATGGCAAGCAGGAGGCGGGCGCCAAATTCTCCGACTATTTCGACCATGTCGAATGCTGGGCGAACGCACCCAGCCACCGGGCGCTGGCCATGCTGCGCGGCCGCAACGAGGAGGTGCTGTCGCTCGACATCGAGGTCGATGCCGACGATCAATCGCCGGTGAAGCCGGTCGAGCGCATGATTGCTAATGCCTATGCGATCGGCGGCAGCCTGCCGGGCGACCGCTGGCTGATGGAGGTCGCCGGCTGGACCTGGCGCATCAAGCTATCCTTGCATCTGACGCTCGACCTGATGCGCGACCTGCGCGAGCGGGCGGAGGAGGAGGCGATCCACGTCTTCGCGCGCAACTTGAAGGACCTGCTGCTCGCCGCGCCCGCCGGCTCGCGGCCGACGATGGGGCTCGATCCGGGCATCCGCACCGGCGTCAAGGTGGCGGTGGTCGATGGCACCGGCAAGTTGGTGGCGACGACGACGGTCTATCCGTTCCCGCCCAGGAACGACGTGCGCGGGGCGCAGGCCGAGCTCGCCGCGCTCATCCGCCAGCACAAGGTCGAGCTGATCTCGATCGGCAACGGCACCGGCAGCCGCGAGACCGAGAAACTGGTCGCTGACATGCTGTCGGACCTGCCAGCCGGTTCCGGCCCGAAGCCGCTCAAGGTGATCGTCAGCGAGGCGGGCGCTTCGGTCTATTCGGCCTCGGCGGCGGCAGCGGCGGAATTCCCCGGCCTCGACGTGTCACTGCGCGGCGCCGTGTCGATCGCTCGCCGCTTGCAGGATCCGCTTGCCGAACTGGTCAAGATCGAGCCGAAGTCGATCGGCGTCGGCCAGTACCAGCACGATGTCGATCAGTACCGTCTTGGCCGTTCGCTGGAAGCAGTGGTCGAGGATGCTGTCAACGCCGTCGGCGTCGATCTCAACACGGCGTCGGCGCCGCTCTTGGCGCGGGTTTCGGGGCTTGGGCCGTCGCTTGCCGAAGCAATCGTTGCGCATCGCGATGCGACCGGGCCGTTTGCCAGCCGCAAGGACCTGCTCAAAGTGGCGCGGCTCGGACCGCGTGCCTTTGAACAGTCCGCCGGCTTCTTGCGCATTGCCAATGGCGCCGAGCCGCTCGATGCTTCCTCGGTGCATCCCGAAGCCTATGGCGTGGCGAAGAAGATCGTCGCCGCCTGCGGCCGCGACGTGCGCGCGTTGATGGGCGATAGTGCCGCGCTCAAGGCGCTCGATCCGCGTGTCTTCGTCGACGAGCGCTTCGGCCTGCCGACGGTGCGCGACATCCTGGCGGAGCTGGAAAAGCCCGGCCGCGATCCGCGTCCTGGTTTCAAGACGGCGACCTTTGCCGAGGGGGTTGACGACATCAAGGACCTGAAGCCGGGCATGCAGCTCGAAGGCACCGTCACCAATGTCGCTGCTTTCGGCGCCTTCGTCGACATCGGCGTGCATCAGGACGGGCTGGTCCACGTCTCGCAGCTGGCCGACCGCTTCATCAAGGATGCGCATGAGGTGGTGAAGGCGGGCGACGTGGTGAAGGTGCGCGTCGTCGACGTCGACATCAAGCGCAAGCGTATCGGCCTGTCGATGCGCAAGGATGGCCGCGAAGGTGGAGCGGCGCGCAGCGGCCAGCGTGACGGTGGCGGCAAGCCGGCGCCGCGCTCGCCAGCACCGCAACGCCAGCCGGAGCGGCCATCTCAGGGTGCGTTCGGCGCGGCGCTCGCCGAGGCGATGAAGCGCAAGTAGTTACCAGGCGAGGAAAGCCGGCTCCCTTTCAACCTGGCCCAGCAGCCAGTCGCGAAAACTGGCGACCGGTGGATGGCTGCGCTTGTCGTGCGGCACGACCAGATAGTAGGCGCTGCGGCTCTGCATCGGCTGGCCGGGCGCCGGCAGCAACTGGCCGCGCTGCAGTTCTCCGGCAATCAGGATTTCCGGCAGCAGCGCCACGCCGAGCCCCGCCATGCAGGCCTGGGCGACTGTGCCGAACTGCTCGAACTGCATGCCTGGCCCAGTCGGTGCGCTGAGACCCTGCTCCTCGAACCATTCGCTCCAGGCGCCAGGACGCGTCGCCATGTGCAGCAGCGGCAGGCGGCTGATATCGGCCGGCGAGGCGATGTCGCGGCTGGCCAGGAATTCGGGTGAAACCACCGGCATCACGGTTTCGCGCATCAGCAGCGTGCAGTCGGCATCCGGCCAGTCGGGCATGCCGTGATGAATCGCGGCGTCCAGCCTCTCGCGGGCGAAGTCGAAGCGGCCGATGCGGGTGGCGAAGTTGATGGTGATGTCGGGATGGCGGGCGACGAAATCCGGGATCAGTGGCATCAGCCAGCGTGTGCCGAAGGTTGGCAGGATTGCCAGGTTCAGCGCGCCGCTATGTCGATTGCTCATCAATCCGAGAGCGGCGTCGCGCAATTGACCAAGTGCTGAGCGCACCGCTTCAGCATAGATCTCGCCCGCCGTCGACAGCCGGACATTGCGGCTGTCGCGCTCGAACAGCCGGCGTCCGAACTGCTCTTCCAAGAGGTTGATTTGCCGGCTGACGGCGCCTTGCGTCAGGTCGAGTTCGCGGGCGGCGGCGGTGAACGAGCCGAGCCGCGCCACCGCCTCGAAGGCGGCGAGGGCGGCTGTGTTGGGCAGGAGGCGGCGCTGGACGTTCATGATTCATTACTAACGCTCATTGATCCGTGATGCAATTTTGTTTGATTTTTTCCGTGCGGAGGTCGATAAGCCGGGCAATTCAAGATTTCGCTGGGAGAGTGAGGCCATGGCCGCCGAGAAGAATTCCTTCGTCTGGAACGATCCCTTCCTGATCGAGGACCAGCTTTCCGAGGATGAGCGCATGGTGCGCGACGGCGCGGCGGCCTTCGCGGCCGACAAGCTCGCGCCGCGCATTGAGGAGGCTTATCTCGACGAGCAGACCGATCCCTCGATCTTCCGTGAGATGGGCGAGGCGGGCCTGCTCGGCATCACCATTCCCGAGGAGTATGGCGGTCTCGGCGCCAATTACGTGACCTACGGCCTGGTAGCGCGCGAGGTCGAGCGCATCGATTCCGGCTACCGCTCGATGATGAGCGTGCAGTCGTCGCTGGTGATGTATCCTATCCATGCCTATGGATCGGAAGAACAGCGCAAGAAGTACCTGCCGAAGCTGGCCTCCGGCGAATGGATCGGCTGCTTCGGCCTCACCGAACCGGATGCCGGCTCCGACCCGGGCGGTATGAAGACGCGCGCCGAGAAAACGGCGAACGGCTACCGGCTTTCCGGCTCCAAGATGTGGATCTCCAACGCCCCGATCGCCGATGTCTTCGTCGTCTGGGCGAAATCGGCGGCGCATGACAACCAGATCCGCGGCTTCGTGCTGGAGAAGGGCATGAAGGGGCTGTCGGCGCCGAAGATCGGCGGCAAACTCTCGCTGCGGGCGTCGATCACCGGCGAGGTGGTGATGGAAGGTGTCGAGGTCGGCGAGGAGGCGATGCTGCCCAATGTTTCTGGCCTGAAGGGGCCGTTCGGCTGTCTCAACCGGGCGCGCTACGGCATCTCCTGGGGCGCGATGGGCGCGGCCGAGGATTGCTGGCACCGGGCGCGGCAGTACGGCCTCGACCGCAAGCAGTTCGGCAAGCCGCTCGCCGGCACGCAGCTCTTTCAGAAGAAGCTCGCCGACATGCAGACCGAGATCGCGCTCGGCCTGCAGGGCTCATTGCGCGTCGGGCGGCTGATGGACGAGGGCAAGATGGCGCCGGAGATGATCTCGATCGTCAAGCGCAACAATTGCGGCAAGGCGCTCGACATCGCCCGCCAGGCCCGCGACATGCATGGCGGCAACGGCATCCAGATCGGCTACCACGTCATGCGCCATGCGCAGAACCTGGAGACGGTCAATACCTATGAGGGCACGCATGACGTGCATGCGCTGATCCTCGGACGGGCGCAGACAAGCATCCAGGCGTTTTTCTAGCTTTCATGAGTTCATGCGCTTACCACCCAGAGCTCGCACGCACGGATCGTTCCTGACCGACTCCATCAAGCACGGCCGGAACGCGCGATCGTCGGCGTGGCTGTCGCAATCGGCTTGCGCGTGGGCTCGACCTATAGCAAAGATGTGGGGCTTGGGGGCCCCGACATGGATGACAAGCAGCACTTTGCGGTACTCGATGGTCTTCGAGGTGTCGCTGCTTTGGTTGTCCTATTTTTCCATACGGTCCAGCACCATGACCTTCAGAAGCTCCCTCAAGCCGGTTTAGCTGTCGATTTTTTTTATATTCTGAGCGGCCTTGTCATCGCCTACGCGTATGAAAAGCGCCTGGAATCTTCAATGAATTTTTCTCAATTCATGCGGATAAGAATTATTCGACTTTACCCATTGCTCTTCGTTGGAGTGATGTCGGGTTTATTGCTGTTGATTCTCTCCCATTTTATCCAAGGCCGACCCGATTTGAGAGATGTATTCTTGGTCGGGTTGCTCGCAATTTTGCTTTTGCCGAGCTACGTCTTTCCGCAGTGGGCGACGGCCTACCCGCTCAATATGGCTGGATGGTCTCTAACATTCGAGTTTTATGTAAATATCGTCTACGCGCTGATAGTGCGGTATCTTTCAACTAGACGCCTTGTTATTGTTGTGGTTTTGAGTCTAATTGCTCTTATTTGGCTTGCGCTGAAGAATAATATGATATCAGGCGGCAACGATCAAGATAACTGGATTTATGGTTTTATCAGGGTGATGTTTCCGTTCTTTTGTGGAGTCCTCCTGTACCGCCTGAGGCCTGCAAGTCACCTTTCGAATATATCTGCACTGGCGGCAAATCTCTTTCTTGCAATTTTGTTGCTATCAGATTTTGGACGGTCGTGGCTAATCGATCTCGTATATGTTGTATGCATACTGCCGGCAGTGGTATATTTTGGATCATCGTTATTAGTAGATGGTAAGACGCTTTCCCGCTTCCTTCTTATGGGAAGATTGTCTTATCCCGTCTATATCTTGCAGGATCCGATTATTCGCTTTTTCGCAGAAGTCAATTCTCGCATTCACGCTTCCCTTGAGATGGCGCTCGCAATTGATTTTCTGCAAATCCTGACGGTGATCGTGGCTTCCTACCTTGCTTTGAAGTACTTCGACGAGCCGGTCCGAGCGTGGTTGACAGCACGCTCCAGACGACGATTGAAGCCGGTGGCGACGACCTGACCCGCATAACCGTTGCAGACGATATGGATTATCGTCTGGACCGCGCGCTCGCAGGCGCCTTACGGCAATTCCAACGTTGGGAGACCCGCCTGCTGCAAGGCAGGCTAGCATCAGCCATAACTCGCCAACTTAAGGTTGGTCGACTATTCATGTGCAGCGCAACATCTCTGCTTGGAGAATGGCCTGCATTTGTGTCAGGGTTCGGCGAATTGAAACGCCGAACTCAGGGGCCCCATGGCAATTCTGGCAGCCGTCCACCACCTGACCCATTACAGATACGACCGTCCGGTGGTTCTCGGGCCCCAGGTCATCCGGCTGCAGCCGGCGCCGCATTCGCGCACCAAGGTGCTCAGCCACTCGCTGAAGGTCGAGCCGAAGAACCATTTCGTCAACCTGCAGCAGGACCCCTACGGCAACTTCCTCGCGCGCTTCGTCTTCCCGGAGCCGGTGACCGAACTCAAGATCGAGGTCGATCTCGTCGCCGACATGACGGTCTACAATCCATTCGATTTTTTCGTCGAGGAATCGGCCGAGACTTTCCCGTTCGAGTATCCGGAAGAGATCAGGGAAGACCTCGCCATCTACCGGACGCCGGAGCCGGCCGGGCCGCTGCTCTCGGCTTTCCTGGAGACCATCGACCGCGGCTCCAGGAACACCGTCAATTTCCTCGTCGACATCAATGCGCGGCTGCAGCGCGAGATCGCCTATATCGTGCGCATGGAGACGGGCGTCTTCTCGCCGGAGGAGACGCTCGCCGCCGCCAAGGGGTCGTGCCGGGATTCGAGCTGGCTGCTGGTGCAGATCCTGCGCAATCTCGGCATCGCCGCGCGCTTCGTCTCCGGCTACCTGATCCAGCTCAAGCCCGATCTGGTCTCGCTCGACGGGCCGCCCGGCACCGCGGTCGACTTCACCGACCTGCACGCCTGGTGCGAGGTCTATATCCCCGGCGCCGGCTGGATCGGTTTCGATCCGACCTCGGGCCTGCTCACCGGCGAAAGCCACGTGCCGCTCGCCGCCACCCCGCATTTCCGCAATGCCGCGCCGATTTCCGGCATGGCGAGCTTCGCCAATGTCGATTTCGGCTTCGACATGCGGGTCGACCGCATCGCCGAGCATCCGCGCATCACCAAGCCGTTCTCCGACGAAAGCTGGCAGGCGCTCGACGCGCTGGGAAACAAGTTGGACGCGGCGCTGAAGGAAGGCGACGTGCGGCTCACCATGGGCGGCGAGCCGACCTTCGTGTCGATCGACGATTTCGAATCCGCCGAGTGGAACACCGCCGCCGTCGGTCCGACCAAACGCGGCAAGGCGGACGAGTTGATCCGCCGTCTGCGCGAGCGTTTCGCTCCGGGCGGTTTTCTCCACTATGGCCAGGGCAAATGGTATCCGGGCGAGAGCCTGCCGCGCTGGACCTTCTCGCTGTATTGGCGCACCGATGGCCAGCCGGTGTGGAGCGACCCGTCGCTGATCGCGCGCGAAAAGAGCAGCGTCGCGGTGGGTCCCGAACAGGCGCAAAGCCTGCTGACGGCGATCGCCGGCGAGCTCGGCATCGACAAGGCGATGGTCAGCGAGGCCTATGAGGATCCGGCCGAGTGGCTGCTCAAGGAAGGCAAGCTGCCGGACAATGTCGATCCCTCCAATTCCAAGCTCGAGGATCCGGAAGAGCGCAGCCGCATGGCGCGCGTGTTCGAGCGCGGGCTGACCAAGCCGTCGGGTTATGTGCTGCCAGTCCAGCGCTGGAACAGCCAGGCTGCCGGCCAGCGCTGGCGCTCGGAGAAATGGAAGACCAGGCGCGGCCGGCTGTTCCTGGTTCCCGGCGATTCACCGGTCGGCTATCGGTTGCCGCTCGGCACTCTGCCCTATGTGCCGCCGGCGCAATTCCCCTACATCGTCCCGGTCGATCCGTCGCTGCCGCGCGGCCCGCTGCCGGCGCGCGGGGCCATCCTGCCGGGAGCCGCTCCGGCGGAGCTTGAAGGCGCCGACGAAATGGCGCGCCGCCAGCAGGCGGTGTCCTTCACCGCGGTAGCCGGCCAGCAGGACCGTGTCGAGCAGGAGATCACCGAGATCGGCG
>NZ_RZOF01000249.1:0-9939 GCF_003998955.1 Mesorhizobium sp. M4B.F.Ca.ET.017.02.2.1
ATAGGGGTCTGCGCGATACAGGGCGAAAGAAATGGAGCCTGGAATGGACAAGACCGCGAGCGGCTGGGTGAACGGATTCGTCGGGGTGTTGATCTTCAGCGGCTCGCTGCCGGCGACGCGCGTGGCGGTGGCGGATTTCGATCCGACCTTCCTGACTTCGGCCCGCGCGGCGATTGCCGGACTGCTCGGCCTGGCGATGCTCATCCTGTTCCGGCAGAAACGGCCGGAGCGCGGGGATCTGCTGTCGCTGGCGATCGTTGCGCTGGGCGTGGTCGTCGGCTTCCCCTTGCTGACGGCGCTGGCGCTCAAGCACGTCACCTCGGCCCATTCCATCATCTTCGTCGGTCTGCTGCCGTTGGCGACGGCGATCTTCGGCGTGCTGCGTGGCGGCGAGCGTCCACGCCCGGCCTTCTGGCTGTTCTCCTGCCTCGGCAGTGCGCTCGTCGCGGGCTTTGCCCTGATGCAAGGCGGGACGGCGTCACCAATTGGCGACGGCCTGATGCTGGCCGCCATTATCGTCTGTGGACTGGGTTATGCGGAAGGGGCCGCGCTGTCGCGCCGGCTCGGCGGTTGGCAGGTGATCTGCTGGGCGCTGGCGATCTCGCTGCCGATCATGCTGGTGCTGACCTTTGCAACGCTGCCCCCGTCCTTCGTCGGCATCGGCTCCGGCGCCTGGGCCGGCCTCGCCTATGTCTCGCTGTTCAGCATGCTGATCGGCTTCGTGTTCTGGTATCGCGGCCTGGCCCAAGGCGGCATCGCCGCCGTCGGCCAGCTGCAGCTTTTGCAGCCCTTCTTCGGCCTGGCGCTGGCGGCGAGCCTGCTGCACGAGCAGGTCAGCCCGCTGATGATCGCCGTCACCGTCGCCGTGGTGCTTTGCGTCGTCGGCGCCAAGAGATTCGCCAAGCAGGAGTTGCCGAGACCCGCGGCTTCGGCGTGACGCCGGCATCCGCTCCTAGAACTTCGTCACTACGCCGATGCCGATGCCCTCGAAGCCGCCCATCGCCATCAAGGCCGCAGGCGCCTCCTCGAGGCTGATCTTCTTGCCGACCAGAAGTTCCGGCTTCAGCTTGCCGGTGCGGATCATTTCCATCATCGCCGGATAGCGGTAGGCCTGCATGCCGTGGCTGCCGAATATCTCGAGCTCGAAGGCGATCACCTTGTCCATCGGCACCTGCGGCTTGGCATGCTCGGCCAGCATCAGGCCGACCTGAACGTGGCGGCCGCGGCGGCGCAGATTGGCGATCGAATTGAACGAGGTGGTCGGGTGGCCGAGCGCGTCCATCGACATATGCGCGCCGCCATTGGTGATCTGCTTGACCGCCTTGACCACGTTGGGGGTGTTCGAGGCATTGATGGTCGCCACGGCGCCGATCTTCCTTGCGAAGTCCAGCTTCTCGTCGGTGAGGTCGATGGCGATGACGTTGGCGCCGATCGAGCTGGCGATCATGATCGCCGACAGGCCGACGCCGCCGCAGCCATGCACGGCCACCCATTCGCCCGGCTTGACCCGACCCTGGTCGACGATGGCGCGGAAGGAGGTGACGAAACGGCAGCCGAGGCTGGCGGCGGTGGCGAAGTCCATCTCATCGGGCAGGCGCACGAGATTGGTGTCGGCATGGTCGATAGCGACATATTCGGCGAACGAGCCCCAGCCACTGAAGCCTGGCTGCGTCTGGTGCTCGCAGACCTGGTGGTTGCCCGACGTGCATTCGAAGCAGCGGCCGCAGCCAACGGCGAACGGCACGGTGACGCGGTCGCCGGCCTTCCAGCGGGTCACCCGCTTGCCTGCGGCGACGACGATGCCGGCGAGTTCGTAGCCGGGCACATGCGGCAGCGTGATGCCGTCATCATGGCCCATCCAGCCATGCCAGTCGCTGCGGCAAAGCCCGGTCGCCTCGACCTTGATGACGACGCCTTCCGGCGCCGGCTTCGGGTCGGGAACGGTCTGGATCGTCGGCGTCTCGCCGAATTTCTCGAAGACGACGGCTTTCATCGGCAACTCCTCATGCTCTACCCGGAATTGTGCGGCTACTCCGCGTCTACCTGATTCTCCGGCGCCGCCTTGCGGAAAGCCGGCAGCGCCATGCAGGTGGCGTGGATGCGCGAGATCACCGGATAGGGCGCCATGTCGATGCCGAAACGGGCGTTGTTGGTGACCTGGGCGGCGAGACAGATGTCGGCAAGGCCGGGTGCGTCGCCGTGACAGAAGGTGCCGGTCTCGGGCGATGAAGCGAGAATCGTCTCAAGCGGCTGGAACCCTTCGTTCACCCAGTGCCGGAACCAGTTGACGACATCCTGGTCGCTGGCGCCGAACAGCGTGCGCAGCGAGGTCAGAACACGCAGATTGTTCACCGGATGGATGTCGCAGGCGATCATCTGCGCAAGCATCCGCACACGCGCCCGGCCGAGCGCGTCCTTCGGCAACAGCGGCGGCTCGGGCACGGTCTCGTCGAGATATTCTATGATCGCCAGCGACTGCGTCAAAAGCTGGCCGCCGGCGAGGATCAGCGCCGGCACCAGCCCTTGCGGATTGACCGCGAGGTAGGCGGCTTCGAGGTGCTCGCCATGGCGCAGATGATGCGGCACGTAATCGTAGGTGAGGCCCTTCATCTCCAGCGCGATGCGCACCCGGTAGGAGGTGGAGGAGCGGTAGTAATTGTGGAGGATCAGGTCGCTCATCGCATCACGCTGCCGGCTGGCCGATGGTGATTTCGATGGCGCCGATGCCGTCGACGCCGCCGGTCATCGTTTCGCCCGGCCCGACCGCGCCGACGCCGGCCGGCGTGCCGGTGAAGATCAGGTCGCCCGGTTCCAGTTCGACCGCCTCGCTGCAGATCGAGACGATGTCTGCGAGCGGCCAGATCAGCTCGGCAAGGTCGGCATCCTGCCGGACCTTGCCGTCGACGGCGAGCCAGATGCGGCCCTTCGCGGGGTGGCCGGACTTCTGCGCCGGGACCAGCGCGCCGCACGGGGCGGAACGGTCGAAGGCCTTCGACCAGTCCCAGGGCCGCGCCGCCTTCTTGGCCTGGTCCTGCAGGTCGCGCCGGGTGAGGTCGATGCCGACGGCATAGCCCCAGACATGAGCAAGCGCCTCGTCGCGGGGAATGCGGAATCCTGCCTTGCCGATCGCCGCGACCAGCTCGATCTCGTGATGCAGGTTCGCGGTCAGCGGCGGGTAGGGGATGGTGGCGCCGCTGTCGACCACCGCGTCGGCCGGCTTGGTGAAGAAGAAGGGCGGATCGCGCTCGTCATTGCCGAGTTCCCTTGCATGCGCCGCATAGTTGCGGCCGACGCAGAAGATGCGGCGCACCGCGAAGCGTTCTTGCGAGCCCCCGACGGCAACGGACGGGGTCGCGGGCAAAGGAAGGACGAATTCCGTCATGCGTTTCTCTCAATCGTATCTCTGGTCGGCACATTCGGCCGATTTGCGCGACCCGGCAAGGGATGCGCGATGGCAAGGCGCTGGTCATACCGGCGCTTGCCGGCTGAATTTCAGCGGAACAAGGCCGCGCCGACGTTCAAAAAACCGTCGCGGCCAAAAGAAACAGCGCTGTGGGCCATTCGGCGGCATGTCGTTTACTTTCGTTTCCGGTTATGGCGTCACCTGGGCACTGCAATCGACGGCAAGAATGGCGATGTATTGTTTGCCAATAATCTGGCCATGGTTGCGGGATTATCCTATTCTGGGCGCAAGTGAAGCGACCTCATCATGACCGCAGTCAACGATCGCGCCCGGTTTCTGATCATCGACGACCATCCGCTGTTCCGCGAGGCGCTGCACAGCGCCGTGCAGATGGCCTATCCGGACGTCGATACGGTCGAGGCGCGCTCGATCGCCGAGGCGCTCGACCTGCTGGCCGGCCCGAAGCCGTTCGACCTCGCGCTGCTCGACCTCAGCATGCCCGACGTTCACGGGTTCGACGGGTTGCTGCAGCTCAGGACCCGCCATCCGCGCCTGCCGGTGGTGATCGTCTCCGGCTATGAGGAGCCGCGCATCATTTCCGAGGCGCTGTCCTACGGCGCGGCCGGCTTCATCCCGAAATCGGCGCGCAAGAGTGACCTCGCCGCCGCCATCCGCTCGGTGATGGACGGCGCGATCTATGTGCCGGAGACCTACGAGATCCAGCCGCCCGACGCCGACAGCATCGACCGCGCCGACATGGTGCAGCGGCTGGCGCGGCTGACGCCGCAGCAACTGAGGGTGCTGCAGATGCTGCGCCAGGGCATGCTCAACAAGCAGATCGCTTATGAGCTGCAGGTCGGCGAGACCACGGTCAAGGCGCATGTCTCGGAGATCCTGCGCAAGCTGAACGTCTACAGCCGCACGCAAGCGGTGATCGAGGTGTCGAAGCTCGATAATGCGGAGCTGTTTCGGGATCAGGCGGGGTTTTGAGGTTTGCAATCACCCTGCAGGTGATGACGCCGAGCGAGCACGAAAAAGTGCACCGTCACCGTAATTCATTTCCGACAGACCAACAGCCCCTAAAACGATATCGACGAAACGACTGCTCTCACTTCATAGTTCTTCATTCATAATCTCGCTTTCTTCACCAAGGCCGACATAGGTCACGAAAGCAAAATCGTTCCCATTCGACAAGTACCAAGCAGACAACGTTTCATCCGCTTTCTGAGACAATACGCCAACACTCATTGTATTTGCGAATTTCTCCTCCGAAATATGATTGGTGTCTATGAGGTTGTTGTGGCAAAATTCGATCATGAACGATCTAAGAACCTCGAAACCCGCGTTAGGTTTTTCCCCGCTCCGATATTTGGCGATAGAGAATTGAAGAGCGCCGACACCCGATGCCTTGGCTAAGGTAGGGGGCCACGCTCCAGGAACGTCGTCGGTTATGTCTTCCCATCCGGCAGCCAGGTCGAATGTGATGCCATGGAATTGTACTATCATTGCGATTTCTGGATCACTCCTGACCTACCTGCTTAAGCTCGCGGCCGTCGACAAAAAGCCGAACAAATCCCCCATCAGGGGGCCAAAGGCAAAGATGGGTTCCGGCTTCTTCGATTTCGTTCCGGCCCGCGAAAGCGGGTTCGCCGAAGAATCGAAACTCCGCTTCTGTTGATGGATCGATCAGATACTGATGTGCCCAAGGTTCCACGACGATCCGGATCGGACTGTCGGTACGGTTCCTGTACGAGATGGTCTGGGTGAGATGCATCAGCACCAGCTTCAAGCCAGCAGATGCGCCAGCAGCGCCCGCAGTTGCGCCGGCTTCAGCGGTTTGCGCATCAGTTCGATGCCGTCGGCGCGGGCGGCCTTGGCGACGACGTCCGACCCGTCGGCGGTAACGATCAGCGCCGGCACCGGGCGGCCGAGATAGTCGCGGACTTCGGCGATGGTCGCGGTGCCGAGGTCGCCGCCGTCGAGATGCTGGTCGGCAATGACGATGTCGGGCACCCAGTCGGTGTCGCCAAGCATATCCAGCGCATCGTCGGTCGAGGTCGCGGCGCGCACCTGGCATTGCCAGCGCTCGAGCAGGAAGGTCATCGCCTGCAGTACGTCGGCATCGTTTTCGACCAGCAGCACCTTGGTGCCGAACAGGCCGTAGCCGCGCGGCCGCTCCAGATCGGCGGTGCTGGCGGTCGTATCGGCCGCGGCGCCGATGCCGACCGGAACGTCGATGTGGAAGATGGTGCCGCGGCCGAGCTTCGACGAGAACGTCACCGGATGGCCAAGGGCGGCGGCCATGCGGCGCACGATGGCGAGGCCCAGTCCCAGCCCGCCGCCGGACAGCCCGGTGTCGGTGAGCGCCGTGCTGCCACGATGGAATTCCTCGAACACCGCCTCGCGCTGATCGTCGGCAATGCCGCAGCCGGTGTCGGCGACATCGATGCGGATAATATCGCCGCGATGCCTGGTGCCGACGAGCACGCCGCCGGAGCGGGTGTAGCGCAGCGCGTTGGACAGGATGTTCTGCAGGATGCGGCGCAGTAGCGTGCGGTCGGAGCGCACCAGCGCGTTCACCGGCCGGAACTTCAGCGTCAGCCCCTTCAGCTCGGCCACCGGCAGGAAGTCCGAACGCAGCGAGGAGAACAGCGCCTCCAGGCTGACATCGCCGATCTCGGGCTGCACCACTCCGGCGTCGAGCTTGGAGATGTCGAGCAGCGTGCGCAGCAGGTCCTCCATCGTCTCCAGCGAACGCTCGACCTGGCGCACCAGCTTCTTGCCTTCCTCGCTGGTCTGCACCTCGGCCAGCGCCGAGACGGAGAGGTGGGCGGCGTTCAGCGGCTGCAGCACGTCGTGGCTGGCGGCCGCCAGGAACCTGGTCTTGGAAAGGTTCGCCAGTTCGGCGGTTTCCTTGGCCGCGATCAGGTCGATGTTGGTCTGCTCGAGCCGGCGCAGGGTCGAGTGCAGTTCGTCGGTGCGCGTGCGCACCCGGTTCTCCAGCGAGATCGCGGTCTGGAACAGCGAGAAGGCATTGCCCTGCTGGTCCATCGAGCGCTCGACACGGCTGACCAGCGCGGCGTTGATCTTCTTCAGCTTTTCGAGGTCGTTGATATCCCGGAGCGGCATGGGCGGCCCGCGCTATTCGGCCGCCAGGCGATCGCCGAAGGCGATGCCGGTGAAGGTCTGGTTGAGATGCATCGAGCGATACTGTTCGCCATAGGTGCCGAAGCCGATGACGTTGTTGACCCGGTAGAGCTCCGAAATATCCCGGAAGACTTGGCGGTTGCGCGCGTCGAGCCGCCGCAGCACGCAGTCGAAACCGAGGATCATGTCGATGCCGCCCAGCCGCTCCCGGACATCGCTGAGCGCGGCGCGTGTCGCCTCCACCATGTTCTTCGGCTGGGCGATCGAGAGCACGACGCCGTCGTCGATGGCGCAGAAGAAGGAGAGCGAGCCGTCGGAATGCATCCTCTGGATCGAGCGGCAGTAATATTCGCCGCCCACCTTCACCACCACCGGATGCGAGGCAAAGCTCAGCGGCGTCAGCGTATGCGGCAGGATCCCGACCGAGGCGGCATATTCCTCGGCGGCGTTGACGGCGTTGAATTCGCGCACGATGCGGTGATCGGGATCGGAAGCGGTCACCACCAGCTTCTCGTCGGTGGGAATGAAATTGTCGGTCTTGAAGACGTGGAAGGGGATTTCGGTGGCGATCAGCATGATGATGGCGCTGTCGGAGGCGACCTTGCCGTTCGAGATCAGCGTGGTGGTCTCGAATTTGAGGTCGTCGCCGGCCGAGCCGCCAATCAGCGGAATGTCATCCAGCCCCCAATGGATGGCCGACGTCACGGCCTCCTCGGCATAGGACAGCCCGTCGATGAAGCACAGCGCGAAGGTATCCTTGGCCCGTCCATGTCCGACGCGGCCGCGCAGCGAGCGCCTGAGCGCCGCGACCTCGCCGGTGATCCTGTCCATGCCCGACGAGGAGAGATTGTCGACCATGATGCTGGCCGTGGCGAACGAGGCGGACGGCAGGAGCAGGGCAAGGATGTGGCCGTCCTCGAGCCCCTGCGGCGTGATTTCGCCGGCGGTCGAGCAGCCGGCATAGGCAAGCGCCGGCGCGTGCTCGGTCAGCGCTTGCGACAGCGCCGCCGCATCGACCAGACTTTGGGAGAAGAACAGCAGCGCGAAACCAGCGTCGATCGCCGCCGCTTCCGCCGCGATTGCCCGGGCGAAGGCATTGGCGTCGGGCTCATCCGTGGTGAGCGCCGAGAGGCCGCATGCATAGCGCGTCCGCGAACTGGCCAGCTGCCTTCTCCTGCATTTCCTCCGACGTTGTCTTGTGCGCGTCGGGCGAGCGGCGTTGAAGGCATTGTTGTCTTCACGGCGGCGCTTTGGCAATGGTCCGCCCCCATACGGCGTGACCGAAAGTACAATATGCGACTTTTCGGGCGAACTGCATTCTCGCCCCGTGGAGGGCCCAAGCTATTTTTTTCCCGCTTTTGTGCGGCACGTGAACGGGCGAACAGCCAGGCGCCGGGAGGAAAACGGCGCCAGGACGACCAAGGTAAAATACCCAGGGAGGTTTCATGTCGGACATATCGTTGACGGTGAACGGCAGGCGCGTCAGTGGCGCCGCCGAGGACCGTACGCTTCTGGTTCACTTCTTGCGCGAGAATCTCGGCCTCACCGGGACGCATGTCGGCTGCGACACCTCGCAATGCGGCGCTTGCGTCGTGCACGTCGACGGCAAGGCGGTGAAGTCCTGCACGATGCTGGCGGCGCAGGCCTCAGGGTCCAGCGTGGTGACCATCGAAGGGCTCGCCAACGGCGCCGACCTGCATCCGGTGCAGGCCGCGTTCAAGGAGCATCACGGGCTGCAATGCGGCTTCTGCACGCCGGGCATGATCATGACGGCGACCGACATGATCGCGCGTCATCCGGAAGGCCTCGACGAGGCGACGGTGCGGGCCGAGCTCGAAGGCAATATCTGCCGCTGCACCGGCTACCACAACATCGTGAAGGCGATCCTCGCCGCCTCGAAGGCGATGGCGAAGGGGTCGAAGGGCAAGACGAAACGGGCTGCTTGATAGGGGAGTAAGGGAATAGGGGAGTAAGGGAATAAGCCAATTGGCTCTTAAATCCCTACTCCCTTACTTCCCTACTGACCTATTCCCCTAAATTCCGGAGGAATTTCATATGGGCATTGAAGGTGTTGGCGCCCGCGTGGCGCGCAAGGAGGACAAGCGGTTCATCACCGGCGCTGGCCGCTATGTCGATGACATGGTGGTTCCTGGCATGAAGCATGCAGCGTTCGTGCGCAGCCCGCACGCGCATGCTCAGATCAGGAAGATCGACGTCAAGAAGGCACAGGCCATGCCTGGCGTCATCGGTGTGCTGACCGGCAAGGAGCTCAAGGCCGACGGCATCGGCAATCTGATCTGCGGCTGGATGATCCATTCCAAGGACGGCTCGCCGATGAAGATGGGCGCATGGTCGCCGCTGGCCGTCGACAAGGTCCGCTATGTCGGCGACGCGGTCGTAATCGTGGTTGCCGAAACCAAGGGCCAGGCGCGCGACGCAGCCGAGGCTGTCGAGATCACCTACAAGGAACTGAAGGCGGTGGTCGACGCGACCAAGGCGCTGGAGAAGGGCGCGCCGCAGATCCATGCCGAAGCCGAGAACAACCTGATCTTCGACTGGGAGATCGGCGACGCCAAGGCGGTCGACGCGGCGATCAAGGGCGCGGCGCACGTCACCCGGATGAAGATCGTCAACAACCGGCTGGTGCCCAACGCGATGGAGCCCAGGGCAGCGCTTGGCCACTACGACAAGGCCGAGGATCATTACACCTGCTGGACGACATCGCAGAACCCGCATGTCGCGCGGCTGGTGATGAGCGCCTTCTACAACATCGCGCCGGAGAACAAGCTGCGCGTCATCGCGCCCGATGTCGGCGGCGGTTTCGGCTCGAAGATCTACATCTATCCGGAAGAGATCGTCTGCCTGTGGGCCTCGAAGAAGACCGGCGTGCCGGTGAAATGGGTCGCCGACCGCACCGAGAGCTTCCTTTCGGATGCGCATGGCCGCGACCATGTCTCGACGGTGGAGATGGCCTTCGACAGGAACAACCGGATCACCGGGCTGAAGGTCGACACGATCGCCAATCTCGGCGCCTACATGTCGCTGTTCTCGTCCTGCGTGCCGACCTATCTCTACGCCACGCTGCTGTCGGGCCAATACGACATGCCGGCGATCCACGCCAACGTTCGCACCGTCTACACCAACACCGCGCCCGTCGATGCCTATCGCGGGGCAGGGCGGCCGGAAGCGACCTATCTGCTGGAGCGCACGATGGAGACCGCCGCGCGCGAGCTCGGCGTGTCGCCGGCGGAGCTTCGGCGGACGAACTTCATCAAGTCGTTCCCGCACCAGACGCCGGTCATCATGAACTATGACGCCGGCGACTATGGCGCCTCGCTCGACGCGGCGATGAAGGCATCGGACTACGCCGGCTTTGCCAAGCGCAAGGC
>NZ_RZOF01000024.1:0-34177 GCF_003998955.1 Mesorhizobium sp. M4B.F.Ca.ET.017.02.2.1
GGTCACTGGCAGCGAAAGGTTGGGCCGGGCCAGCGGCGCGAAGGTGCTCGCGGCGTCGAGCAGATTGTGGGCGAACACACCGGTCTCTGAGCCGTAGAGGCCCGGCGGGTTTTCGATCGTCACCGGCAGCGGACCGGCGCCCGGCACCAGCGGCCTTGCGTCCGGCGTCGGCGGCACCAGCGTGCCGTCGGCGGCGATCATGCGGTAGGGCGCCAGCGAGGTGGCGGCGGCTTCGGCATTGGCGACGGCGGCTCCCTGGTTGCGCGACAATTGCACGATGCGCCTCAGCATCTCGACGAAGCTGCCCGAGATCGGCAGGTTCGACCATGTCGCCTCGGGCGTGACGTGGAACAGCACCAGCGTGCCCTTGCCCTTCTTCAGCCCGGTGACCAGCGGCGTGCCGTCGGCCAGCGTCGCCCAGGTGCGCTCGACGATGTCGGGCGTCGGCTCGGCCAGCACCTGCCGGGTGACGGTGACCTCGGTCGGCGGGGCGAGATCGGCGAAGGGCCCGGTCTTCGGGAATTCGGTGACCGGCTGCGGCGTCGTCCAGGACAGCGCGCCGCCCAGCGCGCGCTCGCCGCTGCGCAGCCTGACCGGCAGAAGGTCGTCGTCATTGCCGGCGGCGGCCAGCCGCGAGCCGGCAAAGCGGACCAGCGTGCCGCCCTTGTCGACCCAGTCGGCGAGCTTTGGCCGCACCTGCTCGGGGATAGTGCCGACATCGGCCATGACAATCATTGCCGGCTTCTGATCGAGCAATTGCGGGATGGCGTCGGCAAGGTCGACGCTCGACGGCTCGACCAAATCGGCGAAGGGCTGCAGCGCGCGGCGGATATAGTAGAGCGGCGACAAGAGCGGCTGCGCCTGGTCGGCCTCGGACTGCGACAACAGCCCGACGCGGCGGCGTTTGGAGCTCTCGTCGAGCACGCGCACGGCGCCGGCCTGATGCTCGCCGTCGAGCGCGATCGAGGCAAAGTCGTTGCGCAGTTCGAACGGCACCGCCATCGTGCCGGTGGCCGTGGTTTCGCCCGGCGAGAAGGTCAGCGTCGCATCGGCGATGCGGCGGCCCTTGTCGTCGAAGGCGCCGGCGATGACCTGGGCGGGCGCCGGATCGCCGGGCGGACGGATCGCGGTCAATGCAAAGCCATCGACCTGGTTGTCGGCAGCGGTCAGGCCGGCCAGCGTGATCCGGTCAGACGTGGCCCAGACCAGCCGCGCCGCATTCTTCGACAAAAGCGTGTCGAAGGCGGCTTCGTCGCCTTGCGCGGCGAGCCCGTCGGCGAGCACGGCGACGCTGGCGCCGGGATGGCTCTCCAGGCTTGCCGCGACGCGGGCATAGACGGCGGGGCGGTCGGTCGGGATGGGCCGCGGCTTGGCGGCGCGCAGCCTGTCGAGCGCCGTCGCGGCATCGAAGGGGCCGATCTCGGCGTTGGGCTTTTCGGCGGTGAAGGCGATGATGACAGGCACGCCGTTCGAGCCGGCGTCGGCGATCAGCCTTTCGGCCGTGGCGACGCGCTTGCCCCAGTCGGCGGCACTTGCCCAGTCATTGTCGATGACCAATGCCAGGGCCGAGCCTTCGGCCGGCAGTTTTTCACGCGGATTGAAGACCGGTTCGGCAAGTGCGACGACGATCAGGGCGGCCATCAGCAACCTCAGCAGCGTCAGCCACCATGGGCTTTGCTGCGGCGTCTCCTCGCGCTTCAGGACGCGGGCCAGGATCTTCAGCGGCGGAAACACTTCCATTTGCGGCTTCGGCGGGGTGAGCCGCAACAGCCACCAGATCACCGGCAGCGCCAGCAGGCCCCACAGCACCATGGGCGCACCGAAGGAAAGCGGCAGCCAGCTCATGCGCCGATCTTTCCGGCAGGACCGGCGGTCAACCCGGTATGACCTGTGGTCAACCCGGTATGACCTACGGTCAACCCTGGATGACTGCCTTCGGCGGTCAAAGCCATGTGGATGCGCACCAGCGCTTCGGAGGCGAGGCGGTCGGTATGGTTGACGGTGAAGCTCCAGCCCAGCCGCTTGCACCAGCCGGCCAACTCCTGGCGGCGGGCGCCGTAGAGCAGGCGGTATTCGTCGCCGAGCATCTCGGCGCGGCCGGCGGTCAGCTTGTCGCCGGTTTCGGGATCGGTGAACTCGGTGCGGCCGGCATAGGGAAAGGTTTCCTCGGCCGGGTCGGCGACCTCGATCAGATGGGCGCGCACGCCGTGGCGGGCGAGCACGTCGAGCCAGGCCATGGTCTCCTCGACCGGGTCGAGGAAGTCGCTGACGAGGACGACGTCGGAAAAGCGGCGGATGCCGGAAAGATCGGGCTTTGCCGGCAGCGCGCCGGCATGGCCGAGCTGGGCCGCGATGCGCTCGGCGCCGTTGCGGGCGGTGAACGGGTCGGTGAGGCCCGGCCAGGCGATGCGCTCGCCGCTGCGCGACAGCAGCTCGGCCATGGCCAGCGCCAGGACGAGCGCGCGCGATTCCTTGGAAACGCCGGCGCCGGCCGATTTGTAGAGCATCGAAGGCGAGGGGTCGGCCCACAGCCACACCGTATGGGCCGCCTCCCATTCGCGGTCGCGCACATAGGTGTGGTCGTCGCGGGCCGAGCGGCGCCAGTCGATGCGCGAGGAATCGCCTTCGACATAGGGCCGGAACTGCCAGAAATTCTCGCCGATGCCGCGCTTGCGGCGGCCATGCCAGCCGGCGATCACGGTGTTGACGATGCGGCGCGCCTCGACCAGCAGGTCCGGCACCAGCGAGGCCCGCAACCGGCCACGGGCGAGCGCGTCACGCGTCGCAACCGGTGCCTGGACCTCGCCTATTCGTGCCATCAGATGCCTTTTGCCAGTTTCGCCACCACGTCGCGCACCGAGGTGCCTTCGGCGCGGGCGGCGAAAGTCAGCGCCATGCGATGCTGCAGCACCGGCTCGGCCAGGGCACGGATGTCGTCAACCGACGGCGCCAGCCTCCCATCATACAGCGCCCGCGCTCGCGCGCACAGTGTCAGCGCCTGGCTGGCGCGCGGCCCGGGACCCCAGGCGACGAGCTTGTCGGTTTCGGCGTGCCCCTGGCCGGGGCGGGCCGAACGCACCAGCTTGAGGATCGCGTCGACCACGCTTTCCGGCACCGGCATGCGGCGGATCAGCGTCTGGATCTCCTTCAGCCGGGCCGGCTGCAGCACATTCTGCGCCTTGGCGTCCTCGACGCCGGTGGTCTCCAGCAGGATGCGGCGTTCGGCTTCGATTTCCGGATAGAGGATGTCGACCTGCATCAGGAAGCGGTCGAGCTGCGCCTCCGGGAGCGGATAGGTGCCTTCCTGCTCCAGCGGGTTCTGCGTCGCCAGCACATGGAAGGGCGAGGGCAGGTCGTGGCGCGCCCCGGCGATGGTGACGTGGTATTCCTGCATCGCCTGCAGCAGCGCCGACTGGGTGCGCGGCGAGGCGCGGTTGATCTCGTCGGCCATCAGCAATTGCGCGAAGATCGGCCCGGAGATGAAGCGGAAGGAGCGCTTGCCGAACTCGTCCTGCTCCATCACCTCGGAGCCCAGGATATCGGACGGCATCAGGTCGGGCGTGAACTGGATGCGGCGGGAATCGAGACCGAGCACGACGCCCAGCGTCTCGACCAGCTTGGTCTTGGCGAGGCCCGGCACGCCGACCAGCAGCGCATGGCCACCGGCAAGCAGCGCCACCAGCGTGCGCTCGACGACGGCATCCTGGCCGAAGATGACACGACCGACGCCGTCACGGACTTTCGAGATGTCCGCCAGCGCCTTTTCGGCCTCGGCGATCATGTCCTTTTCGCTGATCGGGCTTTCCTTGATCATCACGCTCATGCCGTTTCGATCCTTGTGCTGGAAATACCGGCTTGCACTGTCTGTGCCGCAGAATGCCGCGATTCGGCCTCGCCTGGCGCCTGCATTTGAACTTAAATCACAGACTTAGGCTGACAAGCGGAACAACAGTGACTATTTCGTGACCATGACGGAGCTCACAGAACATCGTGAACAGAGCCTCACCAGCGCCACCGAGGCGCGCGGGCTGGAGGCGCTGATCTCGCGCGCGACCCGCGCCGGCAAGGGGCCGGCGCCGGTGGAGCGCTGGAATCCGGACTTCTGCGGGGACCTCGACATGGAGATCAGGGCCGACGGCACCTGGTTCTATCTGGGCACGCCGATCGGGCGCATGCCGCTGGTGCAGCTGTTCTCCACCGTGTTGCGCAAGGACGCGGACGGTAGGACCTATCTGGTGACGCCGGTGGAGAGGGTGGGGATACGCGTCGTCGACGCCCCCTTCGTCGCCGTCGAGATGGATGTGTCCGGCGCCGGCGACGACCAGGTCATCACCTTCCGCACCAATGTCGGCGATGTCGTCGAGGCCGGGCCGGGCCACGCCCTGCGCTTCGTCGACGAGGAGGCGACCGGCGGGCTGAAACCCTATGTGCTGGTGCGCGGCCGGCTGGAGGCGCTGGTGGCGCGGCCGGTGATGTACGAGTTGGTCGAGCATGGCGAGGAGATCGACATCGACGGCAGGACGATGTTTGCCGTGCGCTCCAGGGGCGAGGTCTATCCGATCATGCCCGCCGAGAAGCTGAAACGGCTGAGCGCGTGATGGACCAGGTGACGCCGGCGCCGTTCTCGACCGTGGATTTTCGCCAGCGCGTCGCCGCCCAGGCAGACGCCCATGCCGGCGACGACTATGGCGATCATCGCTTCAATCCCGGCCATCCCAGGCTGAAGCACGTAAAGCCGCTGCGCGACGCCGCCGTGCTGATCCCGGTGGTCGACCATGGCGCCGATGCGACGATGCTTTTGACAAAGCGCGCCGAGAAGCTGCGCAGCCATTCCGGTCAGGTGGCCTTTCCGGGCGGCACGATCGACCCGACCGATCCCAGCCCGGAAGCGGCGGCGTTGCGCGAAACCTTCGAGGAAATCGGCCTCGAGCGCGATCATGTCGAGATCATCGGCCGCATGCCCGACTATGTTTCCGGCAGCGGCTACCGCATCGCGCCGGTGCTGGCGGTGGTTCGGCCAGGCTTCTCCTTGACGCTCAATGCCGACGAGGTCGATGCCGCCTTCGAGGTGCCGCTGCGGTTCCTGATGGACCCGACAAACCACGCCCGGGACAGCCGCATGTGGGACGACCTCGAATGGTTCTTCTATGACATGCCCTATGGCGGCCAGCGCATCTGGGGCGTCACCGCCGGCATCATCCGCACCCTCTACGAAAGGCTCTATGCTTGAGTGCTCCCGTATCGCTCGCCGGCAGGGCGGACTGGCTGAACGAGAAGCACCTGCAGCGTCTGCTGGCAGCGCTTTCGGATGGCGATGAGCGGGCGCGCGTCGCGGGCGGCGCCGTTCGCAACACCCTGCTCGGCCAGCCGGTCGCCGATATCGACGTCGCAACCACGACGCTGCCGCAGGAAACCATCCGCCGCGCCGAGGCGGCCGGCTTCAAGACGGTGCCGACCGGCATAGAGCATGGCACTGTCACGGCGATCGCCGGCGGCAAGACCTATGAGGTCACCACGCTGCGCGCCGATATCGAGACCGATGGGCGGCGGGCAAAGGTGTCGTTCGGGCGCGACTGGAAGCTCGACGCCGAGCGGCGCGATTTCACCATCAACGCGCTCTATGCCGAAGCTGACGGAAACGTCGTCGACCTGGTCGGCGGCATCGCCGACATCGCGGCGCGCCGGCTGCGCTTCATCGGCGATGCGGAAGCGCGCATCCGCGAGGATTACCTGCGCATCCTGCGGTTTTTCCGTTTCTTCGCCTGGTATGGCGACGGACGACCCGACGCCGAAGGGTTGAAGGCCTGCGCGCGGCTGAAGGACGGGCTCGGCCAGCTCTCGGCGGAGCGCATCTGGTCCGAACTGAAGAAGCTCCTGTCGGCGCCGGACCCGTCACGCGCGCTTTTGTGGATGCGTCAGGCCGGCGTGCTTACCAGCGTTCTGCCGGAAAGCGAGAAATGGGGCATCGACGCCATCCATGGGCTGATCCGGACCGAGAAGGACCTGGGCTGGGCAGCCGCTCCGCTGCTGAGGCTGGAAGCCATGGTGCCGCCCGATGCCGCGCGGATGAAGACGCTTGCCGAGAGGCTGAAATTTTCCGCCGCCGAGGCGGGGCGGCTGAGGCACTGGGCGCTGGCGGCGGCGATCGAGCCGAGGACGAGCGAAGGCGAACTGGCCAAGAAACTCTATCTCGGCGATCGTAACGGCATCGCCGACCGGCTGCGGCTTTCACTGGCTTCCGCGCGGGCACGGGCGGCCGAGGACAATCAGGCGCTGATCGATGCCGGCGGCTTCTCGCGCCTGCTTGCCTTCGCGTTGAAATGGGAGAAGCCGGTATTCCCGATCAAGGGCGCCGATCTCGCCGAGCTTGGCGCGGCGCCCGGCCCCAGGCTCGGCGCGATCCTGAAAAGTCTCGAGAAGGAATGGATCGGGTCCGGTTTCACCCTTGACCGCGGCGCGCTCATCGAGCGCGCCGTAAAAGCGCTTGAAGCTTAGAGCAATTCCAGGAAAAGTGTGTAACGGTTTTCCGTCCGGAATTGCGTAAAAACAAATAGTTAGAGCGGTTCGGCGATTCCATGAAACGCTGAACCGCTCTAGATCGCAACTTACCTGATCGAAGCGGGAGCCAGTGCGCGTGAAAGGCTGGCTTCGCCCTTGCCGTAGACGGAGGCGTTGTAGTTGAGCAGCGTGTCGGTACGAGCCGTGTTCAGCAACTGGTTGGTGATCTGTGTCGGCGTTGCCGTGGTGAATTTGCTGCCAACGATCGCCGCGTAGCCGGAAATGATCGGCGCCGCGAACGAGGTGCCGTAAAGGCCCGTCTTGCTGCCGGTGACACCCACGACAAGGAAATGGCTCTGCACGAGCGGGTTGGAGCCGGCGTAGTTGGAGTAGGAGGCAAGCTGGGCCTTGCTGGTCGTCGTGCCGTTGGTGGAGAGCGCGCCGACGAAGATCGCCGAGGCTTTGCCGACCAGCGCGAGGTTGAGGTAATCCTGCTGGCCGTTCTTGATGCCGCCGACGGCGACCGCATCGTTGCCGGCGGCCTTCGAGACGACGGCCGACCCCTTGGTGGCATAGGAGATGATCGAGGCTTCCTCCGGCGCCCAGCCGATCTGGCTGGTGCTGTAACCCGCCCTGGCGTACATGCCGTAGCTCAGATTGAGCACGTTCAGGCCCGCCGCCAGCGCAACCGACGAGCCCGTCGAGAAGTCCTTCGACCGGATGGCTGCCAGGGGCGCAACCATGCTGGCTTCCTGGCGGGTCCATTCGCCGTGCCGCTGGTTTTGCGTGCCGAGGCCGAAATTGCCGGAGAAGCGCGACGTGCTGCTGAAATCGTCGACGATGGTGATGGTGACGCCACTGCCCTTGTAGCCGGCCGCCCATGCGGCGCCGACCTCGGGGCTCATCCAGCTCTGCACCGTCGCTTGCGTCGTCGGCGTGGCCGGGATCGTGGCGCTCACGCAAATCGACCCTGCGCCGTGGCAGAGCGCGGCGGTCTGGTCGGCGTCGAGAGCTTCCTGCGCCGAAGCGATCGGCGCCGAGAAGATGGCAAGCGCGGCGGCGAGGCCGAATTTCCAGTGGTTGGCTGACATGCTCTTACTCCAGTCGAACAGGAACCAGGATGGACGATTGTGAACTTCGAGGCGGGTCAACCTGCTCATGTCAGCCTCCAAGGTCAGAAAGTAACACGGTAATTCAGCCAGAGACGCATGGTCTCCGGTTTAGCGTTAACCAGATATTTCAGGGTTTGCTCAGGTGCCATCTCGGTGGCCGCGAGCCGGCAGTTGACGCTGTAGGTGCCCAGGTCCCCATAGTCGGCCACGCACGGCTTTTCGGTGAGGTTGCCGCCGATCGTCGAGGTCAGCGAGAAGGACAGGGTGCTGCTCGCACTCGGGTGCATCTGAGTGAGGAAGCCGAGCTTGAAGCTGGGCTCGATGCTGTACTTCTCGGCGCTTTCTCCGGTGCCGAAACCCCACAGGATTCCGGTGTCTTCAGTCAGCTGGGTGAGAAAGTCGACGTGGAGGTCGACCCAGGTGGCGTGATACCACCGGTTGAACGATACCCACGATCCGCTCTGCAACTCATAGCCGCCGTCGCCGAGGCCTCTGGCCCGGTCACTGAGCTGCGAGCCCTGGTGCATGTCGACAAGCGACGTCGTCATCTCCTGCCCGGACGCCGGAGGCGCGCCAAGGAAGGCGGACAGCAGCAGCGCTGTCCAACGGAAACTACCTCGATTGCCGGACCTTTCGCGCATGCGCGAAAACACCTCGCCCCACCGTTTCCGGATCAGCGCCTGGTGGCGACGGGCTTCTCTGGCTGCCCCTGTATCCGGATTATCTCCCCGATGGTGGCACGACTACCGTTACCGCCGGGTTATCCAAGCAGGTGCGAATATAAGTATTTGATTGAAAATATTTGCGCTCTTCGGCAGCCGTGGCCGGAAGTGGGGCGGGATGCCGTCGGATCCGGCATCCCCTTCGCCTGCTTGTTGGCCGGATCGCGCAAGATCCGTGATCTGCTCCGGCCGGAAGCCGTTACGCGGCGTCACGCACCTTCTGGATACGCGAGCGGATCGCCTCGATCATCGTCTCGCGAATGGTCGTTTCGCCATGCGTCTCGCGCATGTGCTCGACGGCACGGCGCATCACCTCGGCCTCTTCTTCGGCGCGTGTATGCCACTCACAGCCCGGCACGAGCGATCCGCAGTGGAATTCCTTCATCGGATTCTCCTTTCCTCCTTGGAGCGCCGACCGACATCCGATCCGGCACTCTGATGCGCGCACGATCCTTTTTCGAACATCCCTTTCGTCGAAAACCTGGGGGCCTTCGGGTCGTGTACTGGCGAGCAACCATAACACGGCTCGCTGGCTTTGGTTGCCGCAAGAGCCGAAAAAGGCGGAGCATTGCTGCTCCGCCCCTCTTACGCTACCTCGGAGCAAGACCGGAAATAGCCCTGTCTTGCTCCTGCGAGCAGGCCGTCACTTCATGATCTTGACTGCCTCGGCAACCTTGTTCTTGCCGCTCATGTCCCAGGAAACGCGGACCTTCTCGCCAGCCTGCAAGCCAGGATCCTTGAAGGCCTTGGACAGCGTAAAGGTGGATCCATCATCCAGAACGAGGCTCATGGCCGTTCCATCGAAGCTCTTCACCGTGCCAGTGGTGTGTTTGACCGCCGCGAAGGCGGCGCCACCAGAGGCGAGAAGAGCAGCGGTTGCTGCCGTCACAATAAGCTTGCGCATGGCATGTTCTCCTGGAAAATGCGGGCACCCTGAGAGCGAGATGAAATCTCGCTCCGGGGAAGGCGCCCACTCGATCAAAGGCCGTCCGGTCACGTCGGGTCGCGGCTCACGGGAGAGAAGAGCCGCCGGCGTTTCCCGGCCCGGAAACGACAAATAGCCCTGATTTTTCAAATGCCTATTAGACGAAAAAGATAATCCGGTCGCCACATTGCGCGCCCAGATTCGGCGAATGGGACGCCATTGCGGCTCACGTCCCGCTCACCGATATTTTACGGCCATCTTACCTCAGGCGGCAGGCTGGAGAGGATCGAGACGACATTGCCGCCGGTCTTCAGCCCGAAGATGGTGCCGCGATCGTGAAGCAAGTTGAATTCGGCGTAGCGGCCGCGCCGGACGAGCTGTTCGTCGCGGTCGCCATCGGTCCAGTTGTCGTTGAAATTGGACCGGACCAGATGCGCGTAGACGACGAGAAAGGAGCGACCGACATCCTGGACGAAGTTGAAATCGGCGTCCCAGCCGCCCGCGTCGTCGCCAGAATGCAGCCAGTCGAAGAAGATGCCGCCGATGCCGCGTGGCTCATTGCGGTGCGGCAGATAGAAATACTCGTCGCACCAGTCCTTGAATTTGGCGTAGTCGGCGACGCCGGCGTTCTTCTCGCAGGCAAACCGCATGGCGCGGTGGAAGGAGAGTGTATCGGGATCGTCCTGGACGCGGCGTCGGTCGAGCACCGGCGTCAGGTCGGCGCCGCCGCCGAACCACTGGCGCGAGGTGACGACCATGCGCGTGTTCATGTGCACGGCCGGCACGTTGGGGTTCCATGGGTGCGCGATCAGCGAGATGCCGCTTGCCCAGAAGCGCGGATCCTCCTCTGCGCCCGGCATCTGCTTCCTGAACTCGGGCGAGAACTCGCCATGGACGGTCGAGGTGTGGACGCCGACCTTCTCGAAGACACGGCCGTGCATCATCGACATGGTGCCGCCGCCGCCCTTGCCTTCGTCTCGCTGCCAGGGCGTCTTCTCGAAGCGGCCGGGCGACCACGAGGCCAGAGGCCCCTCCAGATCCTGCTCGATCTGCTCGAATGCGGCGCAGATGCGCTCGCGCAATGCTTCGAACCACAGGCGCGCCTTCACCTTCTTCTCTTCGATGTCGGCCGGCAGGCCCACCGGTATTTCAGGTCGTTCCAAAATCAGGTCTCCAGTCGCGGACGATAAAGGACTCGTCTTTTCCGGGCGCGATCCCTAATCTCTTAGGGGCAAGGGTCAAGTCCCGTCTGACCACGGTGCAAGGAGTTCCTTCGTGCGCACCCCGGCAAGACCGCCGCTGGATGGCTTGAAGAAGAGGCTCGACCGTTCGCGCGCCGAGCGCGAGCGCATGCCGCGCGACGGCTTCCTGCGCGAGACCTTCGTCCTGCCGCGCTCGGACGCCCGCCTCAAGGCCAAGGAATGGTTCGAGCGCTTTCCCAAGCAGGCCTACTGGACCGAGATCGAAAGCTGGTTCGAACGGCCGGGCGATGTCATCGAATTCACGATAAGGCGGCTGCCGGCGGCGGATTGAGCGGCGTCACAACGAGAACAGATCGCGCAATTTCGGCGAATCCAGAATCAGGTTTTCGCCAAGCAGTTTGCCGAATTTTTCCGGGCCCATTTTCCGCGCCTCATCGAAACTCAAGGAGATATAGAGCGTTGGTGTGCCGCCGGAATCGATCCGATAGATCGCGATCAACTGTGTCTCTTCCTCAGCTTGAACTAGATGTCCCAGCACAGCGGATTCCTTCCGTACCTGTCATTAATTCGCATCGCTTCCGCTCAGGAGGCTATCAGGCGCCTCGCGCCAGTGCCCTCCCGCGCCAGCCGGTCTTCCTTGTTCCTGAGCGGGCATTTGTCGATCGACATGCAGCCGCAGCCGATGCAGTCGCTCAGGCCGTCGCGCAGCTTCTTCAACTGGGCGATCTTGTGGTCGAGCCCGTCGCGCCAAGCCGTTGAAAGCAGATTCCAATCCTCGCGCGTCGGGGTGCGGCCCTCGGGCAGGGATTGAAGCGCCGCGGCGATCTCGGAGAGCGAGATGCCGACCTCCTGGGCGACCCGGATGATCGCCACGCGCCGCAGCACGTCGCGGCCGTAGCGCCGCTGGTTGCCGGCCGTGCGGTGGCTGCGGATCAGCCCGCGCGTCTCGTAGAAGTGCAGCGCCGATACGGCGACGCCGCTGCGCATGGCCACCTGGCCGACCGTCAATTCCGTTGCTGGAGCCATCTGCCACTTTCCGCTTGACCTCAAGTTAAGTTGAGCTTGTAGCGAAGAAATCCTGATCGGGCAAATGCAGGAGAAGGCGATGTGCGCCTGGACGAAACTGACTGGAGAAACCACGGCCCTCGGTGACGGCAGGGACGGCGGATCGCGGATCCTATGCGAGCTGGCGGATCGCTTCGCCAGCGACCATGGCGACGGACAGCGCGACATTGATGCTGCGCGCGCCCGGCCGCATCGGGATGGTCAGGCGCGCATCCGCAGCGTCACGGACCGGATCCGGCACGCCTGCGGATTCGCGACCGAAAAGCAGAATGTCTCCATCGGCAAAGGCAAAGTCCGTATAGGCGGCAGCGGCTTTGGTGGTGAGCAGCACCAGCCGACGCGCGTCGCCCGCCCGCCATTGCTCGAAGGCGTTCCAGTCGACATGCCGGGTCAGATCGGCCATTTCGAGGTAGTCCATGCCGGCCCGTTTCAGCGCCCGGTCGGAGAGCGGGAAGCCGGCCGGCTCGATGATGTCGACGCCAAGGCCGAGACAGGCGGCGAAGCGCAGGATCGTTCCGGTGTTGCCGGCGATGTCAGGCTGGTAGAGCGCGATGCGGAGACGGCCGTTCATTTCCGCGTCTTTCTAATAAGTGGCAGATCGGCCACAGAGATTTCCAGGTTTCGCAGATTGCTGGACTGGCGGGTGGTCATTTTCTGCGAAGTCGAGTATACGCCTCTCATTGTCAACCCGAACCGATGGAGGGGGAACTCATGATGACCATGCACAACCAGCGCCCCTCCTGGCGCCTTATGCGCTCCGCGGCGGTTTCGGTACGACGATTCTCCTGACTCTCTAAGACTTGATCGCACCGATTCCCGCCGAACCCAGTTTTCGGTTCTCGAAGGAATCCTGCGATGTTTTTCAAACGCCCAAAGGGGCCCGGCGCCCCACCTGACCGTGTCCTGACTGACGCCTGCCGTCATGTCCGGAGCGACGCTGCGCGCACCGAAGTACTCGGCCGCTTCGGCCGAATGCCGGAAGTCGATGTTGCGTCACCCTTTTTATCGCATTTGCACATGGAGGATGGACCGATGTTCGATCCCTACAAAATACCCGGCTCCAGAAGCCTGCACGAGCGCAGGATGGCGACCTGGGCGCTGCTGGTCGGCGAGACCTACTCGTCGGCAGTGCACGCCGAGACGCGCCGGCGTCCGCATCGAGGCATGCTGCCGGACGTCGACTTCTCGCGCGCCGTGCCTGACCACAGCCGGCCTTCGCTGGTGCGCCGCATCATCAGGCTGATCCGGCCCGGCGCGAAAGGCCGGGCAGGCGCCAGCTTTTCGCCCGGAAACTCCGGGGCGTCAGGATCGTCGGCTGAGCCTGTCGGCGAAAAGCCCGCGACACCCTATATTGCGCGAAGCAGGGCCGGCGATGCAGATGATTCTGCATCGCCGGCCCGCGACGCTGCGCGGTCGAGCAAGCTTGTCCATCAATCCCGCGCCGCGTGAGCGCATAGACAGTCGAGTGCCTGCAATGTTCCGCTGGTTTGAAAACAAGCTCGATCCGTTCCCGGCCGCGGAGCCGGTCGAACCGCCGAAGACGCTGGTCGCCTTCTGCGTGCATTACACGCGAGGCGCCTGGCCCTACATCATCCTCGACGCGCTCCTGGTGACGGCGATTGCCGTCGCCGAAGTGTGGATGTTCGGCTTTATGGGCCGCATCGTCGACTGGCTCTCGGGGCAGAATCGCGAGACTTTCCTGCAGACCGAGAGCTGGAAGCTCGCTGGCATGGCTTTCGTCGTGCTGTTCGCGCTGCCGGGCACCGTGTGGTTCCACTCGCTTCTCAACCAGCAGACGCTGATGGGCAACTACCCCATGCGCATCCGCTGGCAGGTGCATCGCTACCTCTTGAAGCAGTCGATGGCCTTCTATCAGGACGAGTTCGCCGGCCGCATCGCCACCAAGCTGATGCAGACGGCGCTCGCCGTGCGCGAATGCGTCATCAAGCTCATCGACGTGCTCAACTACGTCATCGTCTACTTCCTCGGCATGCTGTTCATCGTCGGTTCGGCCGACTGGCGGCTGGCGACGCCGCTCGCGATCTGGCTGGTCGGCTATGTCGGGCTGCTGCGCTACTTCATCCCGCGGCTCGGCAAGGTCGGCGAGGAGCAGGCCAATGCGCGTTCGACCATGACCGGCCGCGTCGTCGACAGCTACAGCAACATCCAGACGGTCAAGCTGTTTTCCCATGCGCGGCGCGAGGCCAGCTTCGCGAAGGAGGGCATGTCAGGCTTCCTCGAGACGGTCTACCGCTCGATGCGGCTGGTGACGGTGCTCTACGGCCTGCTCTATATCCTCAACGCGCTGCTGCTGTTTTCCGTCACCGCGCTGTCGCTGTGGCTGTGGCTCGGCCAGGCGGTGACGATCGGCGCCGTCGCCGTGGTCATCGGCCTCGTGCTGCGCATGTGGGGCATGTCGCAGTGGATCATGTGGGAGATGTCCGGCCTGTTCGAGAACATCGGCACGGTGCAGGACGGCATCCAGTCGATCTCGCTGCCGCGCCTGGTGGAGGACCGGCCGGGCGCGAAGAACATCGCCGTCACACGCGGCGAAATCCGCTTCGACGACATCCGCTTCCACTACGGCAAGCAGAAGGGCGTCATCGAGAACCTGTCGCTGACGGTGAAGCCGGGCGAGAAGGTCGGCATCGTCGGCCGCTCGGGCGCCGGCAAGTCGACGCTGGTCAATCTGCTGCTGCGCTTCTACGACCTCGAAGCCGGCCAGATCCTGATCGACGGCCAGGAGATCGCGTCGGTGAGGCAGGACTCGCTGCGTGCGCAGATCGGCATGGTGACGCAGGACACCTCGCTGCTGCACCGCTCGGTGCGCGAGAACATCCTCTATGGCCGGCCGGATGCCACCGATGAGATGCTGCTCGAGGCGGCCGGGCGGGCAGAGGCGCTGGATTTCATAGGCGGGCTGATCGACGCCAACGGCCGCACCGGGTTCGATGCCCATGTCGGCGACCGCGGCGTCAAACTGTCGGGCGGACAGCGGCAGCGCATCGCCATTGCCCGCGTCATGCTGAAGGACGCGCCGATCCTCATCCTCGACGAGGCGACGTCGGCGCTCGATTCCGAGGCCGAGGCGGCGATCCAGGAGAACCTCTACAGGCTGATGCAGGGCAAGACCGTCATCGCCATCGCGCATCGGCTGTCGACCATCGCCGCGATGGACAGGCTCGTCGTCATGGATATAGGCCGCGTCATCGAGGAAGGTTCGCATGACGACCTCGTCGCCAAGGGCGGGCTCTATGCGCAGCTCTGGCAGCGCCAGTCGGGCGGCTTCCTGCTCGACGAGGCGCCGGCCGAGGCCGCCAACGACATCGGGGCCAAGGGTCAAGCTGCAGAATGATGGCCACCGCATGATGACAGCCGTCTATCGCTGGTTCGAGCGCTGGGTCTATCCGTTCCGCGAGCCGGCGAACCTTCGGCCACCCACCGGTGTCGGCGGCTTCCTCTGGCACTATGTCGGACAGGCGAAGCTCGCCTTCTTCACAATGCTGGTCATTGGCGGCATTGCACCGCTGGTCGAGACCGGGCTGTTCTATTTCGTCGGGCGGCTGGTCGACATCCTCGACCAGTTGCCCGGCGAGCGCAGCTGGCATGCGCTGTGGATCGCCGCCGGTCCCGAGCTCCTGTTCATGGGCGCGGTGGTGCTGATCATCCGCACGCTGGTCGTCGGGCTCTCGGCACTGGTCGACGAGCAGACGATCACGCCCGGCTTCTACAATCTGGTGCGCTGGCAGGCGCATCGCCATGTCTCGCGCCAGTCCTACGCCTTCTTCCAGAACGACTTCGCCGGCCGCATCGCCACCAAGGTCTGGCAGGCGGGGCAGGCCACCGGCGACCTGATGGAGAGCTTCATCGAGGTCATCTGGTTCATGATCGTCTATACGGTGACGACGCTGGCGCTGGTCGCCGGCCTCGATCTCAGGCTGGCGGTGCTTGTGGTGCTCTGGATCGCCGCCTTCGGGTTTCTGGCCAAGCGCTATCTGCCGGCGATCCGCAGGCACGCCGAGGCGACCGCCGAGGCCGGCTCGATGATCAATGGCCGAATCGTCGATTCCTACTCCAACGTGCAGACGCTGAAGCTGTTTTCGGCCGATGGCGACGATCGCTACATCCGGAGCGGTTTCGACATCTATCTGGACGCCCTGCGCCCGTTCACCCGCCGGCTGACCGGCGTGCGCATGGCGCTGACGACGCTGTCGGGCGTCATGATCACCGCCATCGCCAGCTTTGCCATCTATCTATGGCTCGAAGGCTCGATCACCGTCGGCGCCGTTGCCTTCACGCTTTCGCTCGTCCTGCGGCTCAACATGCTGCTCGGCCGGGTGATGATGCAGCTCAACGGCATCCTGAGGAATCTCGGCGTGCTGGAGAACTCCAAGGCGCTGATCTCGCAGCCGCTCGGCCTCACCGACGCGCCGGACGCCAAGGAATTGATCGTGGCCGGCGGCCGCATCGATGTGAAGAACGTGACTTTCCACTACGGCAAGGGAGCGGGCGTGCTCGACGGCATCGACCTCGTCGTCAGGCCCGGCGAGAAGGTCGGACTGGTCGGCCCATCGGGAGCCGGCAAGACGACGCTGGCCAACCTGATCCTGCGCCTCTACGACCTCGAGGGCGGCAAGATCCTGATCGACGGCCAGGATATCGCGCAGGTGACGCAGAATTCGCTGCGCGCCAATATCGGCGTGGTCAGTCAGGACACGGCCTTGTTCCACCGCTCGCTGCGCGACAACATCAAGCTCGGCATGCCGGGCGCGACCGAGACGCAAGTGATCGCGGCGGCGCGGAAAGCCGAGGCGCATGAGTTCATCATAGGCCTGCGCGACAATCGCGAGCGCACCGGCTACGACGCCTATGTCGGCGAACGCGGCGTGAAGCTGTCCGGCGGCCAGCGCCAGCGTGTGGCAATCGCCCGCGTCTTCCTCAAGGATGCGCCGATCCTGATCCTGGACGAGGCGACCTCGGCGCTCGATTCCGACATCGAGGCGGCGATCCAGGAGAACCTGGCGCGGCTGATGGAAAACAAGACCGTGATTGCCATCGCGCACCGGCTGTCGACCATCGCGGCGCTCGACCGGCTGGTGGTGCTCGACGGCGGGCGGATTATCGAACAGGGCACGCATGACGAACTGGTGGCGCTGGACGGGCTTTACGCGCGGCTGTGGAAACGGCAGTCCGGCGGCTTCCTGTTCAACGAGGAAAGCGTGCTGGAAGAGACGCGGCCGGCGGAGTAGGAAGAGCAATGTCGGTTCGCATGCCTTCGAATTTCGGACCCGCGGGCGCGCAGGAGAGCGCGCTCGACCTGCTCGGCCACGAGATCCTCGCCGAAAAGGCGGCGGCGCTCGGCCGCGCCGGCCAGCGCGTCGAGGCGACGCTGGCCAGACTGCGCGAGAACGGCGACGACGAGGAGCGGCGGCCGCGACTGCTCAAGGACGCCGCCGAGGCCGTGCATGCCTATTTCATCCAGCGCGAGCTCTGCGGGTTGCGCAAGCACGATGCGGTGATCCGCGAATACAACATACCGAGGGCAGTCCTGGTCAGGCTCGGCGCGAAATAGACGCTGCCTTCGGGTCTCTTGCCGTACCGGGGATCTACTCCAGCCACTCGGTGACGAAGCTGCCGTTCTCGTGGATATCTATGGTCTCCAGCGGGCCGGGGCCGAGATTGGTGAATTTGTGCGCCGTGTTGGGCGGCACGATCACGATCTGGCCGGCGAATGCCTCGATCTCCCGGTCGCCGACCGTGAACAGGCCGCTGCCCTGGCGGACGATGAAGATCTCCGCGTAGGGATGCCGGTGCAGGCGCGGACCGCCGCCCGTTCCGGGCAGATAATTGAAGATCAGGCAGGAGTTGGAGCCCCAGGCGCCGCATTCGAGCTCGCCTTGCCAACGGTCGGGCATCCTGGCCCATTTGTCGCGGTCGATGACGTGCGCCATGAGGGCAGAATAGACCGAGCCGGCGCCGACTGTCGAGGCAAAGGCGTGGCAATGATCGCCGTTGTTTTTGCGGTCGTTTCGGGCTGTTTGGCGACCCTTCGGCGCAGCGCCGTCCGGCATCGGATTTTACCCCCGCGACAATCTGACCTTGTGCCTTCACCCGACTGGACAAAAACGGGCTTCACGCATAAACCGAACTCCAAATGCCGGAGGAATTCGCTAGCCTGTTCGCCATGCGCTGTCGGGCCGGCGCGATTGAGCGGGGACAAGGCTCGGCCGCCGGCACGGAAGAGGCGAAAGGATCAGGCACCCGTGAGCGCAACCGATACCCACGATCCCAACCGTCGTGATTTCCTCTATGTCGCCACCGGCACGGCCGCCGTTGTCGGCGCGGGGGCCGTCGCATGGCCGTTCATCGACCAGATGCGCCCGGACGCCTCGACGCTGGCACTGGCCTCGGTCGAAGTGGACGTCTCGTCGCTGACGCCGGGAACCTCGCTGATCGTGAAGTGGCGCGGCAAGCCGGTCGTGGTGCGCAATCGCACCGAGAAGGAGATGAAGGACGGCGAGGCCGTCAATCTCGCCGACCTGAAGGACCCGATCGCCCGCAACGCCAATTTGCCGGCCGACGCTCCGGCGACCGACGCCAACCGCACGACGCCCGGCAAGGAAGCCTGGATGGTCATGGTCCAGGTCTGCACCCATCTCGGCTGCATCCCGCTCGGCCAGGAAGGCGATTTCGGCGGCTGGTTCTGCCCGTGCCACGGCTCGGTGTACGACACCGCCGGCCGCATCCGCAAAGGCCCGGCGCCCGAGAACATGGCGGTGCCGGTATTCAAGTTCATTTCCGATACCAAGATCCTTATCGGTTGAGGCAGGGGATATTTCGATGAGCGAGGGACACTCGACCTATACGCCCAAGACCGGTCTCGGACGCTGGTTCGACGCCCGCATGCCGCTGCCCAGGCTGGTCTATGACAGCTTCGTCGCCTATCCGGTGCCGCGCAACCTCAACTACATGTGGACGTTCGGCGGCATCCTGTCGATTATGCTGGCGTCGCAGATCCTGACCGGCATCGTGCTGGCCATGCACTACACGTCGGACACCACGCTCGCCTTCGATTCGGTCGAGAAGATCATGCGCGACGTGAATTCGGGCTGGCTGCTGCGCTATCTGCATTCCAACGGCGCCTCGTTCTTCTTCGTCGCCGTCTACATCCACATCTTCCGCGGCCTCTATTACGGCTCGTACAAGGCGCCACGCGAGCTGCTGTGGATCCTCGGCTGCATCATCTACCTGCTGATGATGGCGACCGGCTTCATGGGCTATGTGCTGCCCTGGGGACAGATGAGCTTCTGGGGCGCCACCGTCATCACCGGCTTCTTCAGCGCCATTCCGTTGGTCGGCAACTGGATCCAGGAACTGCTGCTCGGCGGCTTTGCCGTCGACAACCCGACGCTGAACCGCTTCTTCGCGCTGCATTACCTGTTGCCGTTCATGATCGCCGGCGTCGTCGTGCTGCATATCTGGGCGCTGCATGTCGTCGGGCAGTCGAACCCGACCGGCATCGAGGTCAAGTCGAAGACCGATACCGTTGCCTTCACGCCTTACGCCACCATCAAGGACGCGTTCGGCATGATCGTGTTCCTGTTCGTCTTCGCCTATTTCGTCTTCTACCTGCCGAACTTCCTTGGCCACCCGGACAACTACACGGTCGCCAACCCGCTGAAGACGCCTGCCCATATCGTGCCGGAATGGTACTTCCTGCCGTTCTACGCGATCCTGCGCGCCATCACCTTCAACATCGGGCCGATCAACTCCAAGCTCGGCGGCGTGCTGTGCATGTTCGGCGCCATCGCCATGCTGTTCCTGGTGCCGTGGCTCGACACGTCCAAGGTGCGCTCGGCGGTCTACCGCCCCTGGTACAAGCTGTTCTTCTGGCTGTTCGTGGCCGACGCCATCCTGCTCGGATGGCTGGGCTCGCAGCCGGCCGAAGGCAGCTATGTGTTCATGGCGCAGATGGCGACACTGTTCTACTTCGCCTTCTTCCTGGTCGCGCTGCCGGTGCTCGGGCTGATCGAGACGCCGCGCAGGCTGCCGAATTCGATCACCGAGGCGGTGCTGGAAAAGAACAAGGGCGGCGGCGGACATCCGGCCGGCGCGAACGCCGCGCCGGAAACCAAGGGCTGAGAATCTAAGGGGATTTGGGTATGAAAAAGATTCTCACCTCGCTGGCTCTGCTTGGCCTGGTGGCCGCGGGCACCTGGATGACAGGTGCAGGCGCCATCGCCGAAGAGGCACATAACGCGGCGGCACCGACGCATTTCCCCATCGACGAGCCGAAGGAAATGAGCTGGAGCTTCGCCGGACCGTTCGGCACCTACGACAAGGCCCAGCTGCAGCGCGGCCTGAAGGTCTATAAGGAAGTCTGCTCGGCCTGCCATTCGATGAACCTGGTTGCCTTCCGCACACTGGAAGGGCTCGGCTATTCGGACGGGCAGGTGAAGACGCTGGCCGCCGAATACACCATCCACGACGGCCCGAACGATGCCGGCGACATGTTCGACCGCCCGGGCAAGCCGTCCGATCACTTCCCGGCGCCGTTCGCGAACGAACAGGCCGCCGCATCGGCCAATGGCGGCGCCGCTCCGCCCGACATGTCGCTGCTCGCCAAGGCGCGCGGCGTCGAGCGCGGCTTCCCGCGCTTCGTCTTCGACATCTTCACCCAGTACGCCCAGGGTGGCCCCGACTACATCCACTCGCTGCTGACCGGCTACGACCAGACGCCGCCGGCCGGCATGGTGATCCCCGAGGGCACGCACTACAACCCGTACTTCCTGTCCGGCGTGTCGCTGAAGATGCCGAAGCCGCTCTCCGACGGCCAGGTGACCTATGACGACGGTTCGCCGCAGACAGTGGACCAGTATTCCCGCGACGTCTCGGCCTTTCTGATGTGGGCTGCCGAGCCGCACCTTGAGGACCGCAAGAAGACCGGCTTCCGCGTGCTGGTGTTCCTGCTCCTGTTCGGCGCGCTGGTCTATCTCACCAAGCGCAAGGTGTGGGCCGACGTCGCCCACTGAGCGACTGCGACCGGAAAAATGCGAGGGCGCCGAAGGGCGCCCTTTTCTTTTCGGCCGCTAGCCGGCAAAACTGTACGGCAACGGATCAACCGCCCATGAAATCCTCTCTCGAAGAAACGCTGCTCGCGGCCATCCGCACCATTCCGGATTATCCGAAGCCGGGCATATTGTTCCGCGATATCACCACCCTGCTCGGCAATGCGCGCGCTTTCCGCCGCGCCATCGACGAGCTGGTGCATCCCTATGTCGGACTGAAGGTCGACAAGATCGCCGGCATCGAGGCGCGCGGCTTCATCCTCGGCGGCGCCGTCGCGCACCAGCTTTCGGCCGGCTTCGTGCCGATCCGCAAGAAGGGCAAGCTGCCCTATGAGACGGTGCGCGTCGCCTACAGCCTGGAATACGGGCTGGACGAGATGGAGATGCACAAGGACGGCGTTTCGCCCGGTGAGAAGGTGATACTCGTCGACGACCTGATCGCCACCGGCGGCACCGCCGAGGCTGCGGTGAAGCTGCTCAGGCAAATCGGCGCCGACATCGTCGCCGGCTGCTTCGTCATCGACCTGCCTGACCTCGGCGGGCGCGAGAAGCTCGAAGCGCTCGGCGTGCCGGTGAGGACGCTGATCGGCTTCGAGGGGCATTAGCACTTCTCCCTCGCCCCGTTTACGGGGAGAGGGACGCGCAGCGAGCAACGCGAGCGGAGCCAGGGTGAGGGGCAAGCGCGGCGGTCGAGTTTGAGACACCTGCGCCGGTGCCGCCCCTCATCCGCCCTTCGGGCACCTTCTCCCCGTAAACGGGGAGAAGGAAGAGGCTACTCCACCTTCACCAGCACCGCGCTGTCGAACTCGATGACCTTGTCGCCGGTCGAATCGAAGGCTTCGCAGCGCAGCGTCAGCAGGTTCCAGCCGGGGCGCGCGGCAAGTGGCCGGTGGGCGAGCGCGGTGCGCGTGAAGGTCACGGTCTCGCCGGCATAGACCGGCTTCAGCCATTTCAGGTTGCGGAAACCGGGCGAGGGGCCGAATTCGGGCTGCTGGCCGGGGCCCGTCCAGCGCACGCCCTCGGTCTCCATGCGCTTTTCGAGATTGTACTTCATCCAGGTGGCGGCGGTGTGCCAACCGGAGGCGCACAAGCCGCCGAGCACGCTCTTCTTCGCGGCCTCCTCATCGACATGGAAGACCTGCGGGTCGTATTTGCGGGCGAAGGCCTTGATCTCGTCGGGCTCGAATTTGTGCGAGCCCAGCGTGACGGTGTGGCCGATCAGGAAGAACTCGTCGAGCGTCACGCCGCGGCCTCCCGGGTCAGGAACATGCCGGTGTTCTCGAGCTCGAAGACGCTCTCGCCGCGCTGGTTGAAGAGTTCGCTGCGCATGGTGACGAGGCCGAGCTGAGGCCGCGATTTGGACTGGCGCTTGGCAAGGACGGTCACCGTCCCGCTGAGCGTATCGCCGGCGAGCACCGGCTTCTTCCATTTGACGTGTTCGATGCCGGGCGATCCCTGCGAAGTCGAGTCGAGCAAAAAGGCATCGCACAGCATGCGCATGAACATCGCACAGGTGTGCCAGCCCGAAGCCGACAGGCCGCCGAGGATGCTCGCCTTGCCGGCCGCCTCGTCGAGGTGCATCGGCTGGGCATCGAATTCGCTGGCGAATTCGATGATCTCGGCGGCGTATACGTGCTTCACACCGAGGTCGAGCGAGGCGCCCTCGACGAAATCCTCATAGGCCCAGGTCTTTGCGGTCATGGTCCGGATCCGGTTGACGAACGCGCGATCCCGTTAGGATCGGCACCCCGGATGCCGGCCAACAGGCGTTTGGTCAAGTCATTTCTGGTGAGCCAGCCGCGCGTATCCCGGACCGTCAGGTGTTGAACTTGAACAGCATCACGTCGCCGTCCTGGACGACATATTCCTTGCCTTCATCGCGGGCCTTGCCGGCCTCCTTGGCCGCAACTTCGCCGCCGAGGGTGACGAAGTCGTTGTAGGCGATGGTCTGGGCGCGGATGAAGCCACGCTCGAAATCGGTGTGGATGACGCCGGCGGCCTGCGGGGCCTTGTCGCCCTTGTGAATGGTCCAGGCGCGCGTCTCCTTCGGCCCGGCGGTGAAATAGGTGATGAGATGCAAAAGGTCGTAGCCGGCGCGGATCACCTTGTTGAGACCCGGTTCGTCGAGGCCAAGCGAGGCGAGGAACTCCATCTCCTCGTCGTCGGAAAGCTGGGCAACCTCGGCTTCGATCGCCGCCGAGATGACGACAGTGCCGGCGCCCTGCGCAGCGGCCATCTTTTCCACGGCCCTGGAGTGCTCGTTGCCGGTCGCGGCATCGGCTTCCGCGACGTTGCAGACGTAGAGAACCGGGTGTGAGGTGAGCAGGTTGAGCCCCTGCAGGATGCGCAGATCCTCCGCCGCTATGCCCTTCAACAGGATGCGGGTCGGCTTGCCGGCCTGCAGCAGTTCGAGCGCCGCCTCCATCATCGGCAGCACGCTCATCGCTTCCTTGTCCTTGCCGGCGGCGCGCTTGCGGAACTGGACGATGCGGCGCTCGAGGCTTTCGAGGTCGGCGAGCATCAGCTCGGTCTCGACCGTCTCGGCATCGGCGACGGGGTCGATGCGTCCCTCAACATGGGTGATGTCGTCGTCCTCGAAGCAGCGCAGCACATGGACGATGGCGTCGACCTCGCGGATGTTGGCGAGGAACTGGTTGCCCAGCCCTTCGCCCTTGGAGGCGCCGCGCACCAGGCCGGCGATGTCGACGAAGGAGATGCGCGTCGGGATGATCTCCTTCGACTTGGCGATCGAGGCGATCTTCTGCAGGCGGGAGTCCGGCACTGCGACCTCGCCGGTGTTGGGCTCGATGGTGCAGAACGGATAGTTGGCGGCCTGCGCCGCCGCCGTCCTGGTCAGCGCGTTGAAGAGCGTCGACTTGCCGACATTAGGCAAGCCGACGATGCCGCATTTGAAACCCATTTTGTCCGGTCCTATCGGGAAATCGAAATTTGATCAGGGCTATGGGCGAAAGGGGTGACGAACGTCAAGCCCTCGGCCGCCATCCCCGGCGACGTTCAGCCCTTGCCGCCGAACAGCTTCTTCAGCATGGCCGCCATCGGGCCGGTTTCGGGCAGCTTTGCCGGCGCCTGCTGCGGCCTGGCCTGGCGGATGTGGCTCTGCGCCTTCGCCGCCTTGGGCGGCGGGCGGTCGTCGTCGTCGGTTGGCGTCAGTTTTTCACGCAGGGCGAGCGTGATGCGGTTCATGAAGGAATTGTCGTCGCCCTTGGCCAGCAGGCCGGCGTCGTCGGCGATGGTGTCGAGCAGAACCTCGAGCCATTCGCGGTCCGCCTTGGCGAAGTCGCCAAGCACGTGGCCGTGCACCATTTCCTTGACGCCCGGATGGCCGACGCCGACACGCACGCGGCGATAGGCCTTGCCGATATGGTCGTCCAGCGAGCGAATGCCGTTGTGGCCGCCGGAGCCGCCACCGACCTTGACCCGAACCTTGCCGGCGGCAAGGTCGATCTCGTCATAGAAAACGGTGAGCGCGGCAGGCTCGAGCTTGTAGAAGCGCAGCGCCTCGCCGACCGCCTGGCCGGACAGGTTCATGAAGGTCTGCGGCTTGACCAGGAGGATCTTTTCGCCGGCGAGCGTGCCTTCGGCGATCAGGCCCTGGAATTTCTTCGACCAGGGCGAAAAAGAATGGCGGCGGGCGATCGCGTCCACCGCCATGAAACCGACATTGTGCCGGTTGTTGGCATATTTCGCGCCCGGATTGCCGAGGCCTGCGAACACAAGCATCGTCGTCTCCGGGCGGGAAAATTACTTCTCTTCGGCGGCCGGAGCCGCTTCGGGCGCTGCCGCCTCGACCGTCTCTTCGACCTCGGGCTTCATCGCCGACGAGCCGGCAATGGTGGCGATGGTGAAGTCGCGGTCGGCGATGACCGGCTTGACGCCGGCCGGGAGCGTAACCGCCGAGATGTGGATCGAGTCGCCGATATCCGTGCCAGCGAGATCGACGGTGATGAACTCCGGGATCGCGTTGGCCGGGCAGTGGAACTCGACCTCGTGACGCACGATGTTGAGCACGCCGCCGCGCTTGATGCCGGGCGACTTGTCCTCATTGATGAAGTGGACAGGCACGTCGACATTGACCTCGGTGTCCTTGCCGATGCGCAGGAAGTCGACATGGACCGGGAAATCCTTGACCGGGTCGAGCTGGAAGTCCTTGGGCAGAACCTGGATCTTGCTGCCGCCGACATCGATCGTGGCGACCGTGGTCAGGAACCCGCCGCCGTGGATCTTGTAGTAGACGTCCTTGTAGTTGAGGGCGATCGCCAGGGGAGGCTGCTTGTCGCCGTAAATCACTGCAGGCACTTTACCGTTACGGCGAACTGCACGGGCGGACCCCTTACCGACCTGTTCGCGCGCTTCGGCCTTGAGCTCGTAAGTATCGTGGCTCATGGCATTTCCTTTCGCGTGTTATGGAGCGTTTGCGGCAGGCAATATGCCCAGCCGAAACGTCGAAAGCCGCCAGGCCTGGATGTCCGAACGCCGGTGGCCGCCAGAAGCGGACCTTTGTTCGGGATCACAAGGGAAGGCAGCCTTCCGCCGCGTTGCCTCCAAGGGTGTCTACGCGGGTGGCGGCTCTATAGCGGAAGGCGGGCGCAGGCGCAAGCGGTTGGTCTGAAAGGCTTTCGCGACATTTCCAATGTCGAAAGCATACAGTCAAGATTCCCCGTCCGTCCGGATGTAGGATCGGGCAGGCTTCAATCGTCCTGCGGCAGTTGTCTCAACCAACCCGCGAGCATTCGATATGAAACTCCTGTTCAGCCGCAATCCCAATCCTCGCCTCGGAGTCGCGACGGCGCGCCATCTCAAAGCGGACGTTACGTTCGAATTCGCCTCACCCATGGCATCGGGGCAGGCCGAGCGCTATCGCGTGCTCAACCCAAATCTGACCTTGCCGATACTGGTCGGCTCCGGATGGAGCCTGTGGGAGGCCGACGCCATCGCCTGCCGGCTCTCCCGCGAGGTGGGCTCGAATTTTTGGCGCGGCGGGGACGATGAGCCGGACATGATCCGCTGGATAAGCTGGGGCAAGGAGAATTTCGCCAGAGGCTGCGACATGGTGCATTTCGAGCGCGGCACCAAGCAGCGCTGGGGGCTGGGTCCTATCGACCAGGCCCTGGTCGAGGAAGGGTTCAGGGTTTTCCACGCGGCTGCCGCCATCCTCGCCCCGGTGCTCGCGCAAAGGGAGTGGCTGGTCGGAAATTCCGTCTCGTACGCCGACTTTCGCATGGCGACGTTTCTGCCCTTCAACGATGCTGCCGGGCTGCCGCTCGACGACTATCCGTCGATACGCCGCTGGTATGACCAACTCGAGGCGATCGATGCATGGCGCGACCCTTTCGCGGGTCTCGAGGCGCCGCCATTGCCGCGCGTGAAGAGTTACATTTCCAACGGTCGGCCCGGAACAGCGGTCTGATCGGCAGCGAGCGCCTCGCGCAAGGCCCAGACCTTTTGGGTGAGCGAATCGATCTCGGCCAATGTCATCCCGGAGCGCTCGATGAGCGTTTCACCCAGACAGTTGCATTGAGTGAGCAGCGCCCGGCCGGCCACGGTGAGATCGACCTGCACCTGGCGCTCGTCGGCATGGCTGCGCTGGCGGCTCACAAGACCGGCCTGCTCCATGCGCTTGACCAGAGGCGTCACGGTGCTCGATTCCAGCGCCAGCCTGCGCGCGATCGCGCCGACCGACATGCCATCCGCCTCTCCCAGGGCGTTGAGCACGAGATATTGCGGGTAGGTGATGCCCATCTCGTCGAGCATGGGCTTGTAGGTGCGGTTGATCGCCATGCTCGTGGCGTAGAGGGCGAAACAGAGCTGATTGTCCAACGGGAGAGGCACGGCGAATTCCCTTTGCCGACTGAGCATTTCGCAATGTTTACCACGGAAAATGATATCGCGATACATATTTCTTGTGGACAGGGGTTTCGATCTGCGCTAACGATATCGTTGTCGCGATATTGATTATCGCGAAAATAATCAATGGAGATTGAGATGACCAAGCCCGGCAGCAGCACGATCACCACCAAGGACGGAACCGAGATTTTCTACAAGGACTGGGGAACCGGCCAGCCTGTCGTCTTCCATCACGGCTGGCCGTTGAGCAGCGACGACTGGGACGCCCAGATGCTGTTCTTCCTGTCGAAGGGCTATCGCGTCATCGCTCATGACCGGCGCGGCCATGGCCGTTCCACCCAGACGGATACCGGCAACGAGATGGACACCTACGCCGCCGATGTCGCCGAACTCGCTGCGCATCTCGACCTCAAGAACGCCATCCATGTCGGCCATTCCACCGGCGGCGGCGAAGTGGCGCGCTACGTTGCCAAGTACGGCGCTGGCGGTCGCGTCGCCAAGGCGGTGCTGATCGGCGCCGTGCCGCCGATCATGCTCAAGACCGCGGCCAATCCCGGCGGCCTGCCTATCGAGGTGTTCGACGGCTTCCGCTCCGCCCAGGCCGCCAACCGCGCCCAGTTCTTCCGCGATGTTCCGGCCGGCCCGTTCTACGGCTTCAACCGTCCCGGCGCCGAAGTCTCGCAAGGCGTCATCGACAATTGGTGGCGCCAGGGCATGATGGGCGGCACCAAGGCGCACTACGACTGCATCAAGGCATTCTCGGAAACCGACTTCACCGAGGACCTTAGGGCAATCGACGTGCCGGTGCTGGTGATGCATGGCGACGACGACCAGATCGTGCCGATCGCGGACTCCGCGCTGCTCGCCATCAAGCTGCTCAAGAAGGGCGAGCTCAAGGTCTACAAGGGTCTTCCGCATGGCATGGCCACGACCCATGCCGACATCATCAACGCCGACCTTCTGGCCTTCTTCAAGGCGTAAGGCCTTTCGGAACATAACAAAAGACACCCGCCATCTGGCGGGTGTTCTTGGGTCAGGCCGTGCCGATATCAGGCGATGCTCAAGCCACCGTCGATCAGAATTTCCGCACCGACGATGAACGGGCATTCGTCCGAAGCGAGAAAAACCACTGCGTTGGCAATTCCTCGGCGGTCCCGAAACGACCGGCAGGCACCAGGCCGACCACCGCCTTGGCGCGCGCCTTCGCCGCTTCGGCATCCAGCCCGAGCTTGTCGTTGAGCGGCGTGTCGATCGGACCCGGGCTGATCACATTGGCGCGGATGCCGCGCCCTATCAGTTCGCCGGAGAGCGTTCTGGCGAGCGAGATCATGCCGGCCTTGGCGAGCGAATAGACGTGTGTCCCGGCCATTCCCATATGCGCGTTGACCGAGCCGCTGAGGATGATCGAGGACGGGTTCGAAAGCAGCGGCACCAGGGCCTTGATCAGGAAATACGGGCCTTTGAGGTCGATATCGATGCTCCTGTCGAACGCCGCCTCGGTCCAGTCATCGAGCGGGCGTAGATCGGCGATGCCGGCGTTGAGGAAGACGGCGTCGAGCCTGCCGAAGGTTTCGCTGATCTGTCGCGCGATATCGTTTTGCGTCGTAACATCGCCGGCGTCGGCGGCGATGACAAACGCATCGCCGCCAAGAATCTTGCGGGCCTCCTCGAGACGGCCCGTGTTGGTGCCAGTGATGGCGACACGAGCGCCCTCCTCAATGAAGCGCCGCGCCGTCGCCAGACCGATGCCGCTGGTGCCGCCGGTAATCAGCGCGACCTTGTCTTTAAGTCTGGACACTACAGATTGCCTCATCTCGCTCGTAGCGCAGCGCACCGATCGGGCGCTGAGCCCGGCACCTTAGTTCAAGTTGAAGGCGTTCGCGCTACGTCTCGTGATGTCGCGCACACGTTTCAAACACTAACAGGCTTTCGCCTGGCGTGTGGGAGAGAATCCATGAGCGCGTGGCAACTGCCACGAGCTCACGTCGAGTCCCGAAGATCGGCGGTTCCTTAACGGGTCGCCGCTTCCGCCTTCCGCGCTTCCTTCATGTTCGGCAAGAACACCGTCAGCAGGCCGAGCAGCGGCAAATACGAGCAGACCTGGTAGACGAAGTCGATGCCCTTCATGTCGGCCAGGACGCCGAGCACGGCGGCGGCGATGCCGCCCATGCCGAAGGCGAAGCCGAAGAAGATGCCGGCAATCATGCCGACGCGACCAGGCACCAGTTCCTGCGCGAAGACGACGATGTTGGAGAAGGCTGACGACAGGATGAGCCCGATCAGCACCGTCAGCACCATCGTCCATTCGAGGTTGGCGTAGGGCAGCGCCAGCGTGAACGGCAGCACGCCGACGATCGAGAACCAGATCATCGCCTTCTGGCCATAGCGGTCGCCGAACGGGCCGCCGAGCAGGATGCCCAGCGCCGAGGCGCCGAGGAACAGGAACAGCATGACTTGGCTCATTTGCACCGAAACGCCGAACTTATGGATGGCGTAGAAGGTGTAGTAGCTGGAGATCGAGGCGATGTAGGCGTTCTTGGTCAGCACCAGCAGCGTCAGCACCGCCAGTGCCCACATGACCTTGCGGCGCGGGAAGGGCGAGACGAAGCTGGCCTGCTTGCGGCTGGCGAGCGAGGCGCGCAGCCGGCTGTACCAGCCGCCGACCTGCCACAGGACGATGATGCCGATCAGCGAGCCGACGGCGAACCAGGAGATGCTGGTCTGGCCGAAGGGCACGACGATGAAGGCAGCGAGCAGCGGCCCCATCGCCTGGCCGAAATTGCCGCCGACCTGGAACAGCGACTGGGCAAGACCGTAGCGGCCGCCCGACGCGAAGCGGGCGATGCGCGAGGATTCCGGATGGAAGATCGCCGAGCCGATGCCGATCAGCGAGGCGCCGATCAGCAGCAGCCAGTAGTGGCCGGCATGCGCAAGCACGATCAGCCCGATCAGCGAGGAGGCCATGCCCCAAGGCAGCGAATAGGGCATCGGACGCTTGTCGGTGATTGCGCCGATCAGCGGCTGCAGCAGCGACGCCGTCACCTGGAAGGTGAAGGTCAAAAGCCCGATCTGCCAGAAATCGAGGCCGTAGTTGTCTTTCAGAAGCGGATAGATGGCCGACAGCAGCGACTGCATGATGTCGTTGACGCAGTGGCAGAAGCTCACCGCAAGAATGACGGTGAAGGCCGTCGCTTGCGCCGAAGCGTGGCTGGCCGGCGCCGGAGTGGCGACGGCGGTGGCTGTGGTGTCGGTCAAGGCATGCTCCGTGGACTTCTAGGCAACGATCCGCAGGCAGCCTTATAGGATGGTTGCAAAGCGACTTCTTTCGTGGTTTGGTCCAATAGTTTCGCAAGTGGGCCATTGCCAATGCCGCATGGCAGGGAAGTCTTCAAGGGCGATGCCGCCGAACTCGGCCGGCTGCACCAGAGCCGCTGGCAGTGGCTGGAGGAGGCTGTCGGCCCAGCGGTGGCGCTGCCAACCGAATATCCCGACGGCTATCACGTGCCACTGCATCGCCACAGCCGCAGCCAGTTGCTGCATGCGCTGGTCGGCGTCGTGCTGGTGACGACGAAACACGGGCGCTGGATGGTGCCGCCCGACCACGCGATGTGGATCCCCGCCGGGATCGAGCATTCCGTCGAGATGCTGGGCGATGTCTCGATGCGTTCGGTCTATGTGATGCCGAACGCGATTGCCGGCCTGCCGGAGGGACTGCGCGTCGTCGGCATCACCGAGCTGATGCACAGCCTGATCGTGGAATCGGAAAAGCTGCCGCAGGGCGCGGAGCTCGAAGGGCGCGGCGGGCTGATCATGGGGCTTCTGCTGCATGAGATCCCGAACCTGCCGGAACGGCCGCTCGGCCTGCCGTTCCCGTCGGATCCGAAACTGGCGGCGCTTTGCCGGCGCTTCGTCGCCGAACCCTCGCCGCATGCGACGATCGACGAATGGGCCGACGCCGCCGGCATGAGCCGCCGTACCTTCACCCGCGCCTTCCATCGCCAGACCGGGCTGTCGCTGTCGACATGGCGCCAGCAGGCGTGCCTGTTCGCGGCGCTGCCCAGGCTTGCCGACGGCGAGCCGATCACCAGGGTAGCGCTCGACCTCGGCTATGACAGCGTGCCGGCCTTCATCACCATGTTCAAGCGCATGCTGGGCGCCTCGCCGCGCGGCTATATGCGCGGCGCGCGCGATGCCGGGGAGGGAGTGCGGCGGCTGAGCGGACCGACCAGACCGGAAAACGCAATGGTCTAGTCGAGCAGGGGTCTAGTCGAACAGGCTCGAGACCGATTCCTCGGTCGCGGTGCGCGAGATCGCCTCGCCCATCAGGTCGGCGATCGAGATGACGCGGATGTTGGGCGCGTCGAGCACGCCCTGGGTCGGCTGGATGGAATCGGTGATCACCAGTTCCTGCAGCTTCGAGCCGCTGATGCGGGCGACCGCGCCGCCCGAGAGCACGCCATGGGTGATGTAGGCGGTGACGCTGGTGGCGCCGTTGGCGAGCAACGCGTCGGCCGCGTTGCACAGCGTGCCGCCGGAATCGACGATGTCGTCGATCAGCAGGCAATCCTTGCCGGCGACGGCGCCGATGATGTTCATCACTTCCGATTCGCCCGGACGCTCGCGGCGCTTGTCGACGATGGCGAGCTGCGCATCGAAGCGCTTGGCCAGCGCCCGCGCCCGCACCACGCCGCCGATGTCGGGCGAGACGACGACGACGTTGGCGAGCTGCTTGTATTTCGCCTTCACGTCGCGGGCCATCACCGGCACCGAGAACAGATTGTCGGTCGGGATATCGAAGAAGCCCTGGATCTGGCCGGCATGGAGATCGAGCGTCAGCACGCGGTCGACGCCGGCGCGCGTGATCATGTTGGCGACCAGCTTGGCCGAGATCGGCGTGCGGCCGGAAGCGCGCCGATCCTGTCTGGCATAGCCGAAATAGGGGATGACCGCCGTGATGCGCTTCGCCGAGGAGCGCATGAAGGCGTCGATCATGATGAGCAGTTCCATCAGATGATCGTTGGTCGGAAAGGAGGTGGACTGCAGGATGAAGACATCCTCGCCGCGCACGTTCTCCTGGATCTCGACGAAGATCTCCTGATCGGCGAAGCGCCGGACGCTGGCCTTCCCCAGCGGGATGTTCAGATAGCGAGCGACCGCCTCGGCCAGCACCCTGTTGGAATTGCCCGCGAAAAGCTTCATGCACCGTTCCTGGTGAAGGATGGAGAGACCGGACAGACTCTCATGAGCCTTTGATGCGGGCTTTTAGCGGCCCGCGCCGGTATTGCAAGCCTCGTGATCGGGATTCCGTCGGCCAAGGTCAAAAACGTCGCAGGCGATGAAAGCCGGCAACAGCTCAGCCGGCCTGTCCGCCGAGCCAGGCGGCGAACTGGTCGATCGTCTGGTCGGCGATGCCTTGCATGGTCGCCGGCGCGACCGCCGTCCAGCCGTCGCCGCCCTTGACCGAAGGCGCCTTCTGCTGGCCGTTGATGCGGTGCAGCCGGTTGCCCGAGGGATCGTAAATGTCCCAGACGTAGATCACGGTGGTGTCGCTGCCTTCCGAGATCGCCGAGAAATATCCCTTCAGCACATGCGTGGCGGTCTGGTCGGTGCTGCCGGCAAGCGTGATGCCGCGCTGCCTGGCGCGCGTCTGCAGCTCGGCCGTCAGCGGTGCCGCGGATTCCACCGAGGCGCCGACTATCGGCGCCACCTGCAGCCTTGTCCTGGCGAGGGCGGCGGTGCTCTGGCCCGGTGAAGCGGGAGCCGGCGACGAAACAGCCGGGGCAGTCGTCGACGGCGCTGGAACGGTCGTGGTTGCCGTATTGCTCTGAGTGGCAGGCAGGGTCTGCGCCGAGGCCGCCGGCGGCGTGATGGCCGAGGGTTCCAGAACGTCCTTGGCATTGGTGCAGGCGGCCAACGCCAACGCGGCAAGCAATGACACGGTCGTCACCTGCGATCGTCTCATCTGCCTGAAAACTCCCTGGCGAAGAACGCCCCTCGCGAACCTGCCATTATGGATTCACTGTACGATCAAGTCGAGATCATGGCGGGACAGCGGCCTCGGCTGCGATTCGGTGGTCAGGTAGGTGCGGCCCAGGGTCATCGCAGTCTCGGTTTCGGAGTCCATGATGATCATGTGGGCGAACAGCGTCATGTTGGGCGCGATCGGCTCGGGATTGCCCTGATAGAACATCGGCATGTCCATCCAGGACGGGGTGAAGCGGGCCCCAACCGAATAGCCGCATGCGTTCAGCCGGTGCTTGGTCAGATTGTGGGCTTCGAGCGTGCGGGCGTGCGCGTCGAAGACGTCGCCGAAGGTGTTGCCCGGCGTCATCGCCTTCTCCACCGCCAGAAGCGCGGCGCGGGCGGCATCGAACAGCTCCTGATGGCGCTTCGAAACCTTGCCGGTCAGCACCGTGCGCATCATCGGCGCGTGATAGTGGTGGAAGACGCCGGCCCATTCGAGCGTCAGCTGGTCGTTCTTGGTCAGCTTGCGGCGACCGGCCTTGTAGCGGCAAAGCAGCGCGTCGGCGCCGGAGCCGATGATGAACTCATTGGCCGGGTAGTCGCCGCCGCCGGCAAAGACCGCGCCCTGCATGGCGGCGAGGATCAGCGCTTCGTCGCCGCCCTGCTTGATCAGCGGCAGGGCCGCGTCGAGCGCGTCGTCGGAGAGGCTGGCGGCCTTTTCGGCTTTGGCGATCTCGGCCGGGCTCTTGAACAGGCGCAGCCGGCCGACGATGCCGGAGGCATCGGCGATCTGGCCGAAGGTCTGCAACTGCTCGTCGAGGCGGCGGCCGTTATACGCCGTCAGGCCGTGGGTGTCGTATTCGACGCCGATGCGGGCGCCGAGCAGATCGAGTTCGTTGAGCAGGTTGCGCAGGTCGATCGCCGGATTGGCGCCGTCGCGGTCGGTCCACAGAACGATGTTGTCGATGATCGAGGTCTGGCGCGCCTGCCTGAGATCGGCGGAGCGGGTCAGCAGCACCATCGAGCCGTCGGCCTTCACCACAAGGCACTGGAAGAAGCAGAAGCCGAACGTGTCGTAGCCGGTCAGCCAGTACATGCTCTCCTGCGCGAACAGGAGCACGGCGTCGAGCTTCTTCTCCGTCATCTCGATGATCAGCCGGTCGCGCCGCGCGTCGAATTCCGATCGTTCGAAGTGCAACGCCATTATTCTTTCTCCAAAACAATTGCCGAAACCTGGCGCCCGTAATCCGCTTCCTTGCGATGGGTGGTGCGCCGGTAGGAATAGAAAAGGTCTTCTTCAGTGTAAGTGCAGCGGCCGAGCCCCTCGGCGGTGACGCCGGCCTTTCTCAGCCGGTCGACGGTATAGAGGTTGAGGTCGAACATGGCGTGGCCGGGCTTTGCCGAGGGCGCGAAATAGCTGACATTGCCAGCATCGGCGTCGACGAAACGAGCGACGAATTCCGGGCCGACCTCGTAATTCTCCGGCCCGATCGACGGTCCGAGAACCGCCACGATCCGCTCGCGGCGGGCGCCGAGGCTTTCCAGCGCCGCAACGGTGTTTTCAAGCACGCCGGCGAAGGCGCCTTTCCAGCCGGCATGCGCGGCGCCGACGACGCGCGCCTCGGCGTCGGCGAACAGTACCGGCCCGCAATCGGCCGTCGAGGCGCCGACGGCAATGCCCGGCCGGTCGGTGACGATGGCGTCGGCCTGGGGGCGCGGGCCGGCAAAGGGTTCCCTGGCGATGACGACATCGGGC
>NZ_RZOF01000250.1:0-9740 GCF_003998955.1 Mesorhizobium sp. M4B.F.Ca.ET.017.02.2.1
GCATACTCCAGTGTCGCCAATTCCTTTTCGTTGGCCCGCCGCAAGCCGGTCTTCCAACCAAAGGCCGAACTCGCCAATTTGCCAGCCAACTCCACCAACGATTGTCTAAATCCGCTACCCCGGGGCGGTTCGCTCGGGCTCGCTTGCTTGAGCACGGCACAGACGGGATCGCGAGCATGATGCCGCGGAATGGGAACGCACCATGCTTGGGCACGAGGGCCCGTGCCAACGCGCATCGCGCCAATCGGCGTCGTCACGTCCGAGATTCAGCACCGGCTGCTCGGCGCTTTTACGCTCGCATCATGCGCCGGCATGCCGCTGGCGATCCATGACGCGATGCCGCCGAGGCTGCTCGTTCATGGAAAGCGATAAGCACTAGATTAATGGGCAACCTCGTCGGGACCGAAAAGGGCGCTAAACCGGCTGGCTAGATCGATCCAGGGTGCCGCGTCTCCGCGCTCTGAAGCTATTCGAACGACCGTCGCCAGATAATCGGTAAAAGCCTTCAGTCTGATGGCGCCTTGCTCAGAAAGGTGGTCAATGGCGTCAAGCCGCTGGTGAACGGCAGCCAGCATATGTTGCACCAAAAGCAGTGAGGATGGGCAAGGGCAGTCGCCCTTACTCGCGAGGCGCCTGCACTCGCTGCAAAGCGGCGGAATGTCCTCTAAGGCTAGGTCGCCGGAAAGCCGTTGTATGAGATTGTCAGTGGCGTTCCACAAATTCGCTCGCATGCAGAACGGAATGCAGCGTGACCCCATGTTGGGCTAGCAGCTCCGTAGCTCCCTCGTCACGGTCCACGAGGCAAGCTGCGTCACCTACAATGCCCCCGACGCGGCGAACCTCTTCAATCGCCTTCAATATCGACTTGCCGCTTGTGGCAACGTCGTCAACGATCAGGACGACTTTTCCCTCGAGATCTTCTTTGGGCCCAAGACCTTCAATCACGTCCCTTGTGCCATGAGACTTCGGAGTCTTGCGAACGAAGATCGTGTTTATGGGTTTGTTCATCGCCGAGCTGACAGCTGCCATCGATCCGATTACGGGGACCGCTCCCATTTCAAGGCCGCCGACGTACTCTGCTTTCACTTGCTCAGCGATTTTTAGGAACTCAAGAGCGGCAAGTTGCGCGCCTCGCGCCATCATCATGGTAGGCTTCATATTGAAATAGATGTCGCTCTCTATGCCCGACGAGAGCGTGTAGCGTCCGGATCGAAAAGAGCGCTCACGGACGATTTCGCGGAGTTCGTCCTTATCGTGTTGGCTGGAATCAACTGGTCTGAATTTTGCCAGTGCCGCCATAGATCTGACCTCGCCCTAGGGAAAAAATTGGGTGCGGCATGCACCTAGTCACTACCGCTATGTGGCTTATGCAAGTGTTCGCGGGGTGTGTCAATTAATGTCAATACCGGTGCGACCGTTTCGCGCAGATTTTTCCATTATCGTTATTGGGTGCCTAAAGCGTGATCACGGGTTTCCCTACGGCTGGGTAGCGTTGGCTACCCGCCCTTGCCCGATCTCGGCAGGCACGGCTTTTCTCGATGCGGGCCGTCTCTTTGAGGATTTGGGCGTTTCATCCTCGTCCGCTCGAGTTCCGCCTCGCTCGGCCCCGTTTGCGCCAGCTTCTTAACCAGGTTGCGCATGAGGTGAGCGTTTCGGCCGCCATGTCGGCCCGTGTCGCTCTTGTGATGACGAGTGGGCAAGGCCGCGCTTTTCGTGCAACCTCGTCGTAGAGGCGCGAGAGGTAAAGTTCGAGCCGCCGAGAATTTTTGTCATCAGCACGCGGCGCAACATTTCGGCTCGCTTCATCTGACGACGGTAGAAAGCAAAGTTCAAGGTAGGTCGTAGTCCACCTCCCTGCCGGCCGAGTCTTTACGGCGATATCGGCGACAGGGGCGAGCGTCTGCCTCTGAGGCAGACGCCGAACAGCAGGCCGAGCCTTACACTGATTTTGGTGACATTGAGTTCGCCGACACCCCTGAGATGGAGCCTATCACGGGCGGGAAGCGCCTTGTGGCAGAACTCGACAAGCGGCGCTACGTTCTGGACGCCGGCGTTGCTGACAGGACATCGAGGCGCCCGAAGGTTTCGATTGCCTGCATCAGCCGCGTTCCACCTGCCTCTCACCCTGGCAACCATTTTTCGTCAATCGATCGATCCCGGACGCCGTTGTTGGACTTCGCTGTGATCAAGATCCGCGGACCACTCTTGCTCCCTCGCGGGCGAACCGCGCTTTCCTTGCCGACCCCGCTCGCGGCTTCGGCGATCACCGCCACCTTGTCGATAAGCCGGCCACCGGCTCCCCGTCGCGCTGGTTCAACAAAATATCATTGTGAAAGTTCATGGTTTCTTCCTTTCCGATGGCGAGGCTCGGCTTCCGCGAGATAGTCGTGGACGACCTTCCCGAGCGCGAGCGTGAGATCGGCGACGAGGTGTACGGCCGAGACTACTTCCAGCACCGGCAGTTCGGCGACGGGGGCAAGCGCATGCGACCAGAGGTTCAGGGCTGCCGGGCCGGTCCAGGCGCCTCTCAGATCGATGTCCTCCAGGTGGTATTCCACGAGTTCGCAGATGCGCGGCGTGCCGTCGACATGCGGGATGATTTTGAGGAGGAAGTTCGGGTCGGCGAGCGAGGCCTTAACGCTCGCAAGGTCCGCGGCCCGGTGCTTGTAGCCCATCGTACCCGTCGCGACGCGGACCGGGCCGTAGTCCAGCGTGCCAACAAGCGTGTCCGTCTCTGTTCGGAGCGTTGGGCTGGCGAGCTTCTTGGGAAAGCCCCACAACTCGCGTCCGCCCGCTGTCGGCGGATGGTCGTCGAGAAACATGCAGTGGGTGTAGCTCCCCATGCGGCCGCAGAAGGAGACAGGGATGACCTGTCCGCTTTCCGTGTAGTCGCCGAAGCCCGTCGAGTCCGGCATGCGAATGAACTCGAATTTGACCAGAGGCTCGCACACCTGAAGCGGCTCCGGCACAAGGTCGCGCAGTTTTTGCGGATCGGTGCGATATGTGATGATCAGATACTCCCGGTTGCTGAAGCGATATGGGCCGGGTGGGTAGGCCGGGCTGGTCAGGGGCATGGCGAAAGCTCTCCCACGGACGGTATCTTGGTGCATGTTTGAAATTCCTTTGTGCTGGCTCAAGTGGGCTTAGATAGGTCTCGATGATGGCGGCGAGGCTCTCCGAGGTGCCTTCGTTAGCCTGGATGCATGGCGTGATCGCGCGTAGCCATTTTGCGCTGGGCCATTGCCTCGGGGCGCACTCATTGTATGGTCGCGGACGCGGTTCCATGGGTCCGGTTGTAGTCGAGAGGCAAGATTCGAGGTAAAGTGATTTTGTTCCTCATTTGAAGGCGCTGCTTCCCGTCTGCTCTCGTGGTAGGAGGAAGTGGAGTGGCGGCCAGCTCCGATTTCGCCTCATGGCGGGGTTTGCGGATCAACGCGCACGCGCCATGCCAAATGAGAATCGTTCGAGGCAAAGCGATAGATCTTGCTCAGCTACGTTACGCCTCCGACGTTGTCGGACATCGGATAGCGCCGAACAGGACCGCTTGCGGATTGGGAGGACGTGTCTTTTGCGCAAGAGGACCTCCGCCCCTCAGGCAAATAGCTCCGACCGGGGCGCTATGCTTCACCACCGTCGGCCCGGGAAGTAACGCTCTTTATGCCGAGGTGTTCTCCCACTGGACGCCGCGCATTCGCCATCATGTGAAAGAGTTCTACTGCTCGACGACCAGAAATTCTCGACCAGCCGGGGCCATGCGGCTAGGGCAAGGAGGCTCTGGGCCCAAAGGCAGGTTGACGTCGTGCGTACCCATTCGGCGCTGGTACGCCCGCAAGGTGAGCTGGACGCGCTCCGCCGGGGGAACGAGACATTTCAAGGGATCTTGCGATATCCGTCGTGTTAGCCTCGCCGTCTTTACCGGTGTGGTTCGAGGCGCTAGTCAGCGTGACGCGCCTTGCATAGTGCCCGATCACCCGAGAACGCCTGTGATCCATCGCGAGGAAATACAGCGGACCTCATTTGCTGGCAGAACGCCTATCCGACCCAAGTACCTTCTAATGGCGGCTGGCTATCCTGCGGCGCAGATTACTGCAGTCGCGCTCGAACGTGGGCAGGTAGCGTCGCTCGACGCCTGGCTGCAGAAGTGGAGGCAGCGAAGGGCATCCGATACATTGGTGCAGCATTACGTGCTGTCGGGGCTCAACGCCGCGCTGATTGAGCCCAATGCCGCCGACTTGCCAGCCGCGTGGTGATTTATGTCCACGAGGCAAGGATCCACACGCGGCGGTGGCGGCACGAGGACCAAGCCGCCCCGCACTTTCGACCCGGCGCCAAAGTGCCACTGCTCGAGGACGCCGGCCAGTCTAATGACAGGCGAGCCATCCAAGCTCTCACCTGTCCTAAAGCGGCTGGCTCAAGAGGGCGAAACCCGACAGCGGCAGAAGACATGTCAGGTCCACGACAATCGGCCGTGTTTGGGCTCGTGGAGAATTTTCAAAGCATTTCCCGCCGCTTACCGGAGCTGAGAGGGGTTGGCACGCCCATTGCTGCTTGATGGGCGGCAACACTGTGAGAGGGCTGAATCGCATGCAAACGCGCAAGACGAGCGATGGCCTCCTGATCCGTGTGTTGCGATTCTGACAGAGAAACCAACTACGCATAAAAGCCACGAAAGGTGTGGGTAGCTTTGGATAAGAACATCATGGAACTGCGTATGGGGTCCCCGGCTCCTCCGATCAAAGTGGAGAACTGGCTGCGTGGCGAGCCCGTCACGAACTTTAAGCCCGGCAAGGTCTACCTCGTTGAATTTTGGGCGACTTGGTGCGGACCATGTGTCGACGCCATGCCCCATTTGATTGAACTGCAGGAGAAATATGAAGACAGCGGATTTGAGATTATCGGAGTCGCAGCTAGCGAACAGGGCCCAACCGCGGACGAGGCACGGACCAACGTGGATGCCTGGCTGACCGAGAAGTTCCCGAATCTGAATTATCGTATCGCGTTCGATTACACTGGCGAAATGAACAAGCTCTGGATGGATCCCAGCTCTTCGATCGGGATTCCCACCTCGTTCGTGGTCGACCGCGACGGCCACATCGCTTTTATCGGCCACCCGGCGGAACTCGATGACGTTTTGCCGAAAGTCCTTAACGGCAGCTGGCGCAGCAGCTATGAAGCGAAAGCCGCCGATGCAAAGCGAATCGCGGATAACCAAAGTGAAGCGCGCGAAATGTCGCTTACCCGGCCGATATACGCCAAACTTAGGCCGGCGATGCAGGATGAGGATTGGAACGCGGCACTATTGGCCATCGAAGAAGGCCTCGCCGTGATGCCAGAATCTTATCATTTTCGGCAGATTCATGCGGATCTTGTGCTTCACAAGCTGCGCGACATCAAAACCGGCTTGCCGCTTATGCGCCAATTGGTCGAGGACGCGATCGACAAAAAGTTCGAAGCGATGTCTTGGATGGTCATGGCGCTGAACCAACTCTTCGATCCCACGATCGACAACTCCCATCTTCCGCATGATGATCGCTTTGCGATGGGCAACGAGCTCTCAGAACAGATCCTGGAACTTAATCCTCCGCAAGGCGACGGGCCCCTTAAGTTCCGTTGGTACATCCCGGTCGCTCAGTATTATTACGAGAGCGGCAACAAGGATCGCGCGATCGAGCTGATCGAGGTAGCAATCAAATCGCTGGACCACCCGGAGCCAATGCCGGACCACACCAAACAGCACTACCTCACCCCGTTGCTTCAAGCCCTGGCCAACTACACGGGTGAGCCCGCCTGTCACGCAGATATCTGTGTGGCTCCGCAAAATAAGGCTTTCGAAACTCAAAACGCAGTCACTTCCTGAGCAAAGTTCGCGAAGGGGATGACAATTGGAATTGAACACTGGCCAATCCGCCCATCGAGGCTCGCTTCGCAGCAAGTATGTCGATGCAGCAAGGGCGGGCGGCTTGCGGCAGGTTGGATTTCAATTGCGTTGACCACCGGTCGGATCGCGGCGCAGACGATGTGCGCCGCGAATTCGCGCCGTAGGTCTCGCACTCGTGGACATGTCGAGGTCGGCCACGGGGCACTCTTGGTTGGGGTTGACCCGCCCAAGCCATTCGTCGGCCACGCAAGTGGGCCCGGAGTGGGCATCGCAGGAAAAGGAAACCGTCCCTCGAAGACGAAGACTGAAATGAGGAACAACGAAATGCCTCATGCACCGGTTGGCCCTGCTGTCAACAAGGACGAAGAAGCCCTTGCTCGCCCGTTCGTCAAATGCCTTCTGCGGCTGATCCGTACTCAGGATTCCTTCGGCTTATGGGAAGGCAATTCGGACGCCGAGCTGCTGGCCGAATTCATCATCACCAAGGAACAGCAATGTGCGACCCCTCTCATCGGCCATCCTGATTCGGACGCGCTGTGGAGGCTCGACATGTTTTACACCGCCGTGGCGCTTGCGATTGAGGAGCGCTCCGGCGTGTCGACGTCGCCAATAATTGGAATGAAACCCCTGGGGGGTTTCGGCGGTTGGTCGTTCTATCGAGACGTCCACCGGTTCGGCTTCGAGACTTTCCGCAAACTGGCTGAGGCCGGTACGAAACTGGTCGACGATGCGACTGCAGCCATTGAAGCCTAGCCCGAGATGGCGCGCATCAAGAAAACCATTGTTCCAGGAAGGATCTATGTCAGACCTAGATAAGATGAGGAAGAAAGTCCGAAAGCTCCAGTTGCGTGCAGCTATTGCCAAGATGGCATTGCAGGACCTTGTCGAGGGTCTGCCGGGCAAGTGGGCCGACATACAGGAAGTCGCCGAGAAAACCCACGCCGTTTATGCCGAGTTGGATGTTGCCAAGAGAGAACTCGCTTCAATGAAGAATTTAGGATGATGCGCACATTCACCACCCGTGACGGCTCCATTTGGATGCCGTCGTACCTGACCTTCATCGATAGCAAGACCTGCATCGGCTGCGGCCGTTGTTTCAAGGTCTGCTCGCGCGATGTGATGCATCTTCACGGCGTCGATGACGCGGGTGAAATCCTCGGCCCCTGCGATGACGAGGACGACGATTTCGACGGCGAGCTCAATCGCATGATCATGGTTGTCGACAATGCCGGCCGCTGCATCGGCTGCGGAGCCTGCGGCCGCGTCTGCCCCAAGAACTGCCAGACGCATGTTGCGGCCGACGAGCTCGCAGCATGATCAGGCCGAAAAACCAGGAGAACGGCGTTGCACTTCACATCCTTTTGTCGGCTCCTGGGGCTGGTCCTGTGCAGCAATGCTTTGATTGTTTACGTCGCTTTGGATTCGCTCCGTCTGGCAGTCGTCACGACGCTGGCCTGTTCGCTGCTGCTTCAGGCCTGCTATTTCGGCAGCGTGCTCTTTCTGATCTGGCAGTCTAGCCGCGCTCGTGGAACTCGCCTCAGCCGCCAGCATGTCGATGGTTCCAGGAAAGCTTCGTACCAGTCGTCTGACTCTGATCAACTGCGGAATGCAATTTCAGCTGTGTCCCGGCTTGGTCGAATGCCCAGCATGTGCTGCTGCTTTGATGCGCGGATGACAGGATCAGTGCTCAGACCCACACCAATTTTGGTCCCCCTCTGATGACTGAGCTGATCGTATAGGGAATCTGTGTTCGGCTAACACGCGACCACATTCGGTTTGTCCTTAGGCCGGGAGATGCGGGTGGTTGGTCGATTAGGCACATAAGAGTCATCGCAGCACGCCGGATGCGGTGTGCTTGTCGCAATGACAAACTCGGTGCTGCACTACCGATGAACGACTTCTGCACCCGCTTCGAAAGACGGGTGTCTTTGATCACACATACCCTTGGGCTGACCGGTGCGTAGCCGGTTCAGGTACTTTTTTGCTGGAGATAGCATGCTGGAAAAATTCGAACGTTATCCGCTCACCTTTGGACCCACGCCGATCGAGAGGCTCGACCGCCTCGGCAAGCATCTGGGCGACAAGGTGGAAATCTACGTCAAACGCGAGGACTGCAACTCCGGTCTCGCGTTCGGCGGAAACAAGCTGCGCAAGCTCGAATACATTGTGCCCGACGCGATCGCGTCAGATGCCGATACGCTCGTCACAATCGGTGGCGTGCAGTCCAACCATACGCGCATGGTCGCTGCGGTCGCCGCCAAGATCGGCATGAAATGCCTCCTGGTCCAGGAGAGCTGGGTCCCACATGATGATGCCGTCTACGACCGGGTCGGCAATATCCTCTTGAGCCGCATCATGGGGGCAGAGGTGCGCCTGGTTGACGAGGGCTTTGACATCGGCATCCGCCGCAGCTGGGAAAAGGCACTTTATGAGGTCAAGGCAAGGGGCGGCAGGCCATATGCGATACCTGCCGGCGCCTCTGTCCACAAATACGGCGGCCTGGGCTATGTGGGGTTCGCTGAGGAGGTGCGTGCCCAGGAAGAGCAGCTTGGGTTTGCCTTCGACTATATCGTCGTCTGTACGGTGACTGGTTCAACCCACGGCGGCATGCTCGTCGGGTTCGCCAAGGATGGTCGACAGCGCAACGTGATCGGTATCGATGCCTCCGCCATGCCCGCCAAGACCAAGGCGCAGGTGCTTGGCATCGCCCGAAATACAGCGAAGCTCGTCCACCTCGGAGCGGAAATTGTCGAGGAAGACGTGGTGTTGTTCAAGGACTACGCGTACCCGGGTTATGGCGTTCCATCGGAGGAAACCAAAGAGGCAATCCGTCTGTGCGCGCGGCTCGAGGGCATGATTACCGATCCCGTTTACGAGGGCAAATCGATGCAAGGGATGATCGACCTCGTCCAGAGGGGCTTCTTTCCAGATGGATCGAGGGTCCTCTACGCACATCTAGGCGGCGCGCCGGCGATCAACGGGTACGGCTACACCTTTCGCAACGGCTGACGTTCGGCAGACTGCGATTCCGCGGTCGCGCTCGAACGTGGGCAGGTAGCGTCGTTCGACGCTTGGCTGGAGAAGTGGAGGCAGCGACGGGCATCCGCTAATTGGTGCAGCATTACGTGCTGTCGGGGCTCAACGCCACGCGGATCGAGCGCAATGCCGCCGTTGGCACCGGGAGGCGAATTATGACTCCGGGGCAAGAATCCACACGCGGCGGTGGCGGCACGAGGACCAAGCCGTGGAGTTCGCGCTTTCGAACTGGCGCCAAACTGCCACTGCTCGAGGACCGAGGCCAGTCTAATCACAGGCGAGCCGTCCAAGCTCTCAAGAGTGATAGGGCGAAACCCGACAGCGGCAGAAGACATGTCGGGTTCACGACAATCGGCCGTATTTGGGCTCGTGGAGAATTTTCAAAGCATTTCCCGCCGCTTACCGGAGCTGAGGGAATTGGCACGTCCGTTGCAGCTTGATGTGCGGCAACACGGTGAGAGCTTCGCTGAAGCAAGCCAGAGGAGCGATTGCCTCGAGATCCGTCTTCCGATTCTACAGAGAAACCAACTCGCGACAAAAGACACGAAAGGTGTGTGATAACTTTGGATACGAACATGGAACTGCGTATGGGATCCCCGGCTCCTCCGATCAAAGTGGAGAACTGGCTGCGTGGCGAGCCCCTCACGAACTTTCGGCCCGGCAAGGTCTACCTCGTTGAATTTTGGGCGACTTGGTGCGGACCATGTGTCGACGCCATGCCCCATTTGATTGAACTGCAGGAGAAATATGAAGACAGCGGATTTGAGGCGGTCGGAGTTGCCGCCTGCGAACAGGGTCCAACCGCAGACGAGGCGCGGACCAACGT
>NZ_RZOF01000251.1:0-9565 GCF_003998955.1 Mesorhizobium sp. M4B.F.Ca.ET.017.02.2.1
CTCAACCTGCTGGCCGCCCTGGATGTCCTGCTGAACGAAGGCAGCGTGGCGCGCGCCACGCTGCCTTCGTTCAGCAGGACATCCAGGGCGGCCAGCAGGTTGAGATCGGGTGACGGCATCGCCGGATCATAGCACGGATATATGGCGTCGCATGCATGAATAAGATGCAAATGCTGCGTCTTCCGCCATGTCAGCGAGGGGTGTACGACCAGGCCGAAGCAAAGGAGCAAGCCATGGCGAACGTCGCGGAAAAAGTTGCAACCGAAAGCAATTGGATTGACGGCGCTGCGACGCCCACGCGGTCCGTTCGCTGGGCGCTGGCCAGCCTGTCGCTTGCCACGCTGTTGTCCTCTCTTGGCACCAGCATCGCCAGCGTCGGCCTGCCATCGCTGATGCAGGCGTTCGGCGCCTCGTTCCAGTCCGTGCAATGGGTGGTGCTGGCCTATCTGCTTGCCATCACCACCATGATCGTCAGCGCCGGGCGGCTGGCCGACATTGTCGGCCGCCGCCCGCTGCTGCTCGCCGGCATCGCCCTGTTCACGATCGCCTCGGCGCTCTGCGCGCTGGCGCCGACGCTTGGGCTGTTGATCGCGGCGCGGGCCGCGCAAGGCCTTGGCGCGGCCGTGATGATGGCGCTGACGCTGGCCTTCGTCGCCGGCACCGTCCCTAAGGCCAGGACCGGCAGCGCCATGGGCCTGCTCGGCGCCATGTCGTCGATCGGCACCATGCTTGGCCCCTCGCTCGGCGGACTGCTGATCGCCGGCGCCGGCTGGCGGGCGATGTTTCTGGTCAATGTGCCGCTCGGCTTGCTGGCTTTCGCGCTTGCCTGGCGCGCGCTGCCCAAGGACGGCAGGTCCGGGCCGGGACGAAGCGCTTTCGATACGCTCGGGACGGTTCTGCTCGGCCTGACGCTGGCCGCCTACGCGCTGGCCATGACACTGGGCAAGGGAAGCGTTGGTCTGCTCAATCTCGCCCTGCTTGTCGTTGCCGCCCTTGGCGTCGCCTTGTTCATCGTGACGGAATTGAAGGTCGAAACGCCGCTCGTCCGCCTGGCTGCATTCGGCGACCGCATGCTGACCGCAAGCCTCGCCATGAGCGTCGTCGTCTCGACCGTGGTGATGGGCCAGTTGGTGGTCGCGCCGTTCTACCTTTCCAGAGCGCTGGGCCTCGACCCCGCCACAGTCGGGCTTGTTATGTCCACGGCACCGTTGGTCGCGACGCTGGCTGCGGTGCCGGCGGGGCGGCTGGTCGACCGCTTCGATGCCCAGCCGACGATGATAGCCGGCCTGGCCTCGCTCGTTCTCGGCACGTTTGCCCTCTCGTCGATCCGGATCGCGTTCGGCATTCCCGGCTACGTCGTCCCGGTCCTGGCGCTGAGCGGCGGCTACGCCCTGTTCCAGACCGCGAATAACGCCGCGGTGATGGGGGCCGCGACCGCCGACCAGCGCGGTGTCGTCTCCGGCCTCGTCAACCTGTCGCGCAATCTCGGCCTGGTCACCGGCGCATCGCTGATGGGCGCCATATTCGCCGCGGCATCTGCTGGAGCAGATTCAGCGACCCCATCGGCAACCCTGCTCGGAATGCAGGTCACGTTCCGGGTCGCGATGGCGCTTGCGCTGTTTGCGCTCGGCCTTGCCGTGTTCTGCCGGCGGGCGGCTACGAGAAGCAAGGAGCGGGCCGAGGCCTAGAGCTGTTTCGAAATTCGCTCTGGCGAACCATATGGTGGTGGCTTCGAGAACCGGAGCGCAGCGGACGTTTGGGTCTGTGACCACCGGAAGCGCACAAAACGCCATCAGATGGCCGCCAGAGTAGAATTCCAAACAGCTCTAGGCCCCTGCCCGCTTGCGGCGCTCGTACAGCATAACCAGTGTCTCGGCGGTCAAGGCCGGCTTCTGCTCGCCTTCGATTTCGACCGTATTGGCGGCCTTCATCAGATACTGGCCGGGGCCCCTGTCCTCCATGGACAGCAGCGTCGTGCGCAACCTGATGCGCGAGCCGACCCGGACCGGCGCCAGGAAACGCACCTTGTCGAAGCCGTAGTTGAAGGCGGCCTGGGTGTTTTCGGGCACGATGCCCATGTCGAGCGCCAACGCGCCGATGATCGACAGCGTCAGATAGCCATGCGCGATCGTGGTGCGGAACGGGCTCTGCCGTTTTGCCCTTTCAGGGTCGACATGGATCCATTGATGGTCGCCAGTGCATTCAGCGAACTGGTCGATGCGATGCTGGTCGACCGTCGTCCACTCCGACACGCCGACTTCCTGCCCGGCCATCGTCCTCAACTGCTCGAAGGTCGGCGGCGTCCTCGGCCGTGTTTCCGTCATTCCTGCTTTCCCGATCGCTTTGCCTGTCTCCCGATCACGAAGCGGAGCCCCCTGTCAATTCGCCGCCTGGCAATTCGGTTCCGACGGGCAGCGTTTTGCTGCCATGGGTGGCAGTTCGTCCACAATGCCGCCGGAAGGCAGCATTGCCCCTCAACGCCCGCGACCTAGCCGCTCCCGGAAGCGCGAGGGTACCTGGCAGGCAGCACCAGCGACGCCGGTGGGAAGCGTCACTTCTTGTCGTAGCCGGCGCGGATCTCCGCCAGCGCGTCCTTGATCCGCTCGCGCAGGATCTCGATGGATTCGGTGCCGGATTTCCTGGCCATTTCAGCCACCTCGCCGGCATTCTTCAGCGCCGTCTCGAAGGATTTGCGCGCGAACTCCGCTTGCCTCGCCATCAACTCCTGCGGATTGCCGGGCGCCCGATAATTCTGCGCCAGATCGGTGATCTCGCGCAGCGCGTCCCGCATCATCTCGCGTTGCCGGCTGAGCAACGAGGACGCGCCGGCCGCGCCGGCCCTGGCCGATTTTTCGAGTGCTTCCAGATTCTTGCGGTGGTGGCTGATTATCGCCTCGACATCGACATTCGGCACCTTCAGGTCGCGGCCGAATCTGCTGAACATGTCCAGGAACGAGTCGGATTCCGGTTGCTTCGCCATATCTCTGCTCCCCAATCTACTCCCGCCAGGAAGAATAGAGCACGCTACGCTTGCGTCAATTGACGAGGAACAACCGCTCGGCCGTGTAGAGCACGATGCCGGCAAGGCCGCCGATGACCATGCCGTTGAAGCGGATATATTGCAGGTCCCTGCCGATGTTCATCTCGATCAGCCGGGTGAGCTGGCCGAGATCCCAGCGCTTGACCTGGTCGGCGATGAATTTCGACACGCCGCTCTTCTGGCTTTCGACGAAGGACGACAGCGCCACCACGAACCCCTGGTTCATGTCGGCCCTGATCCGCGCGTCGCTGGCCAGATGGCGGCCGACCTCGACGAACATGTTGGCCAAGTGGGCGCGGATCAGGGAGTTCTCCGCCTGAGCGTCCTGCTCGATGAACTGCCGCAGGCTTTCCCACATGCCGCCGGCCAGCGCCTTCATCTCCGGCTGCTCCAGGAAATCGCGCTTCAACTGCTCGGCCCGCCTGGCATATTGCTTCGACGTCCTGAGCCGTTCGATGAAAGTCCTCGCGAAACGGTCGAACTCTGCCCGCATCGGGTGGTCGGGATCGGCCCGCACCTCCTCGAGCAGCGTGCCTGCCGAGGCCACGATCTTCTTCAGGAGATAGGCGTCGGCGCGAAACAGGTTGAACAGCGACGGCAATTCCTCGCGGATCTTCTCGCGCATGGCGGAGAGCGCCTCCTCGTCGTTGAGGAACCGGCCGATCACCCTGGTGAACTCGTCGAACAGTTTCTGGTGGCGGCGGTCGTCGGTGAGCGCCGACAGGAGCTCGGCGGCAAGCGGCGCCAGCGGCACCTTCTCGACCTCATCCATCATGCGGCTGGTGACGAAGCCGCGCAGGCCGGATTGTTCGACGGCGGCAAGCGTCTGCGGCACCAGGCGGGCGACAAAGCGCGACAGGCCGGCGGCGCGCTCCGCATCGGCCAGCCAGTCGGCGACCAAGGCGGAGAAATCGACCTCGGCCAGCTTTTCGCGCACCGGCTCCGGCGCCAGGAAATTGACCTCGATAAAGCGGCCGAGATTGTCGGCGATGCGGTTCTGGTTTTCCGGGATGATGGCCGTGTGCGGGATCGGCAGGCCGAGCGGGCGCCTGAACAGCGCCACCACCGCATACCAGTCGGCCAGCCCGCCGATGGTCGCCGCCTCGGCGAAGGCGGCGACGAAGCCGAGCCACGGATAGGTGCCCTCGAACGACTTGGCGAGCGCAAAGACCAGAACGCAGAGCGCCAGCGCCGCGGTCGCCACGAACTTGGTTCGCCTCAGCGCCGCAAGCTTGGCAGCGGCGTCGGTGTCGAATCGGACATGGTTCATGGCCGGGGCCGCTTGTGACATTGTGAGCCGCTCCTGATCGATGTTGCGACTTATCTAGGGACGCTGAAGGCCAAATGCCCGCGGCACGCTACCCACGCTCACGATTTGCGCCACCATGCACATAAAGTTGACGCGTTTATTCATCTATCGTGCGCTGCCAGTCTGGAATTGTTCCAAGGTATAGGCCATATTGAGCCCAAGCTACTGGTTCAAGAGGACGAAATGCGGCTGACGCGCCAGACCAACTATGCCATGCGCATCCTGATGTATTGCGCCGCCAATACCGAACGGCTGAGTCGCATCCCCGAGATCGCCGCCGCCTATTCGGTGTCGGAGCTGTTCCTGTTCAAAATCCTGCAGCCGCTGGTGGAGAACGGCCTGGTCGAGACGGTGCGTGGCAGGAATGGCGGCGTCAGGCTCGGCCGTCCGGCCGAACAGATCAGCCTGTTCGACGTCGTGCGGGTGACCGAAGAGAGCTTCGCCATGGCCGAATGCTTCGAGAACGACGCGGTCGAATGCCCGCTGGTTGACAGCTGCGCGCTGAACTCAGCGCTGCGCGAGGCGCTCAACGCCTTCTTTGCCGTGCTGTCGCGCTACACGATCGCCGACCTTGTTGCGGCGCGCCCGAATGTGCGCCATCTGCTCGGCATCGACATGCTGGAGCAGCGGGCCCCGGCCGCCTGATTGCAGCCGGCGGCTAGGCCGCCGATTGCGGCAAAACGAACGGCATATTGGCTGCCGGCAGCACGCCAACTTTCAACCGGCAATCGAACACCTTCTCGATCAGTTCGTCGGTCAGCACGTGCTGCGGCGCGCCCGCGGCGGCGAGCCGGCCGCGATGCATGACGTGGATGCGGTCGGCATACATGGCGGTCAGGTTGAGATCGTGCAGGATGGCGACGACGCCGCCGCCGCGCCTGGCGAAGTCGCGGGCAATGTCCATGATGATCAGTTGGTGCTTGACGTCGAGGCTGGACACCGGCTCGTCGAGGAACAGGTAGCGTGGCTTGCCGTCGAGCACCGGCGCCCAGACCTGGCAGAGCACGCGGGCAAGCTGCACGCGCTGCTGCTCGCCGCCTGAAAGCTCCTGGTAGAATCGTCCGGTAAAGCCGTCGAGATCGACGCGCGCCAGCGCCCGCTCAGGCAGCCGCGCGTTCTCGCCGGGCAGCACGCCGGAGCGTCCGCCGACAAGGCCGAGCCTGACGATCTCGCGCACCGTGAACGGAAAGGACAATGTCGTCGCTTGCGGCAGCACGGCGCGATAGGTCGCCGCCTCAACCGGCTTCATCGCCTTGAGGTCGCAGCCGTTCAGCGCAATGCCGCCCGTATAGGCAAGCTCGCCCGACAGCGCCTTGAGGAATGTCGTCTTGCCCGAACCGTTGGGTCCGACAATGGCCGCGATCTCGCCCGGCCGCGCGGCGAAATCGACGTGGGTGACGATGCGCTTGCCGCAGATCGCCACCGAAACATCGCGCGCTTCGATCATGCCAGCCTCACAGGTCGATCACGCCGCGCTTGCGCAGCAGGATCCACAGGAAGAACGGCGCGCCGGCGACCGCCGTAACGATGCCGATCGGCAGTTCGGCGGGCGCGACGATGGTGCGGGCGACCGCATCGGCCAGCAGCAAGAGCGAGCCGCCGAGCAAGGCCGACGCCGGCAGCAGATAGCGGTTGTCCGGGCCGATCAGCAGGCGCAGCAGATGCGGTACGACGATGCCGACGAAGCCGATGCCGCCGCTGACGGCGACGGAGGCACCAACCGCCGCCGAGACACCGACGATCGCCGTGTATTTCAGCCGCTGCACCGGAATGCCCAAATGGCCCGCCGTCGCTTCGCCCAGCGCCAGCGCGTTGAGGCCGCGCGCCAGGAACGGCATCGCCGAGAGGGCCAGAACGATGACCGGCCCGACGGAGCCGATCTTCTGCCAGGTCGCGCCGGCGAGCGAGCCGAGCTGCCAGAAGGTCAGGTCGCGCAACTGCCGATCGTCGGCCATGAAGATCAGGATCCCGGTCAGCGCCATGGCAAGCGCAGCGAGCGCAAGGCCGGCGAGCAGCATGGTGGCGACCGAGGTGCGGCCATGCCTGGTCGCAACGCGATAGAGCAGCAGCGTCACCGCCAGCCCGCCAGTGAAGGCCGCCAGCGGCAGCGCCAGCGTGCCGAGGGCCGAGGTGAGCGGCGCCAGCCACGTCGAGCCAAGCACGATGACGGCGACGGCGCCAAGGCTGGAACCGGCCGAGACGCCGATCAGGCCGGGGTCGGCGAGCGGATTGCGGAACAATCCCTGCATCACCGCCCCCGACACGGCGAGTGCGGCGCCGATCAGCACGCCGAGCAGGGCGCGCGGCAAGCGGATGTCGTAGACGATCAGCCGGTCGCGGGCGCTCAATACCGCGTCGCCGGGCACCGCACCGGTGAGCCAGTCACGAACGACGCCGACGGCCGAGGCGTCGGAGGCGCCCGATGTCAGCGACAGCAGCACCGAGACGGCAAGCGCCAGGCACAGAGAGAGTATGACGAGACGAGCGCGCGCCGAACGGTCGCCCTCGGCCACCGTCATCCTGCCCGCCGCGCCGGCGATCGATTGACCCGCCATGATCAGTCCGTGACCTGGCCGCCATAGAGCGAAACGGCAAGGTCGTGGATGGCTTCTGCCGTGCGCGGTCCGAAGCCGAGCAGATAGCCGCCATCCATGCGGATGACCTTGCGGGCGAGGCCGGCCGGCGTCGAGGCAATCGACGGATTCGAGAACAGCTCGTCGTCGGACACCGCCGGTCCGGCATTGTCCATCATCAGGATGACGTCCGGCTTGGCGGTGACGATCGCCTCGTCCGACAGCTGTTTGTAGCCGGAGAAGCGCTCGACCGCGTTGACGCCGCCGGCCAGCCTGACGATGCCGTCGGCGGCGGTGTCGCTGCCGGCGGCAAGGATCTTGCCGCCCTGTGTCGACAGCACGAACAGGATGCGTTTGCGCTCCTTGATCGAGGCCGTCTGCTTCTCGGCGGCCTTCAGTCCGGCGTCGACCTTGGCCGCCAGCCTGTCCGCCTTGGCATCGACGCCGAGCGCCTTGCCGACGAGGCGGATTTTTTCGAGGATTCCGTCATGGGTGTAGTGCTCGGGCAGCTCGATGAAGGGAACGCTCGACTTCCTCAGAACGTCGACCGCTTCCTTCGGGCCGCTGCCGTGCAGGGCCAATATCCCCGACGGATTGACCGACAGCACGCCTTCCGGCGACAGCTGGCGCATATAGCCGACGTCCGGCAGCTTGAGTGCGGCTTCCGGATAGCGGCTGGTCGAGTCGCGCGCGACGAGGTGGTCCTCTTCGCCGAGCGCGTAGACGATCTCGGTGATCGAGCCGCCGATGGCGACGATCTTCGACGTGTCGGCGAAGACGGTCGCGGCTTCCTCGGCTCGAACCGGCAGGACGGCAAGAAGAAGCGAAAGTCCGATTGCCGGAGCAAGGTTCGGTCGCGACAGACTGGGGAAGGAAACCATGGTTCATCCTCCTCAGGCAGCGGTCGGGCTTGGGATGCGCGGCAGGTTCTCGGCGAGGAACCGCCAGTCGTCGCGCTCGCCCTCGCCTTCGTGGCGCTTGCCGAAGAACTGGATGATCATCTTGCCGTCGGCGCCATAGGCTTCGAGCGAGGTGACATGGCCGTCCTTGGTCGGCTTGCGCACGGCCCAGACCTCATGGATGTGGTCGTTCCTGAAGTGCAGGTGGAACGTCTCGTCCAGCACGTTGATCCACGGCCCCATCGGCTTGACCGCCTTGATCGGACCGGAATGGATCTGGATGCAGCCGCGGTTTCCGACGAAGCACATGATCGGCATCGCGCCTTCGGCGGCGTGATGGAACATGGCGGCTACGGCATCCTTGTCGAGCAGCCAGGCATAATCCTGGCCGACCATGCGCACCGCCTGGCGGCGGCTGAGCTTCAGCGTCTTCAGCATGCCGAAGAACTGATGCACGTCGGTGAGCCTGCTCCACCGGTCGCGCAGGTCGTCGATGCTGGCCGCCTGCCCCTCGACTTCCGGCTCCTCCTCGCTCGCGCTTGCCGACACGGAAACGATCGGCTCCTGGTTCGACGATTCCAGTTCCGCCACCAGCTTCTGGTAGGCGTAGAGGTTCGAGGCGGGCCTCAGATGCACCTTGTGCACCGCCTCGCCCGAAGCATCGAAGAACTGCAGGCTGCGGCGGATGTCGCCGCCGTCGCGCTTCTCGACGGCAAAGCCATGCGCCCAGACTTTCGGGAAGATGCGCAGGTCGATGTTCTCGCCGAGCACCATGGCGTTGTGATTGCCGGTGACGACCTTGTCGTAGACGCCGATCTTCTCGTGAACGGCGCTCTCGTTGCGGGTCAGCGCCATCACCTCGCCGACAGCTTCGAGGCCGGTCAGCAAATCGTTGACGCGCGGCTCGACCCGCACGACGCCCTGCCCGCTATGGGCCGCGACGAGCTCAGCTTCCGAGATGCCGAGCTCGGCGGCAAGGTCGCGCTCGCGCGCTTTCGGATTGTCTTCCCGCGCCCGCCGGATTTCATGCGGTGTGGGTTTCACGCGCTGGTCCATGTCTTCCCCTGCCTTCAGCCTGTCGTCGGTTGCTGCTCACTTGTTGAGGATCAGCTTGCCCTGGCGGGTGATCTTCAACCGATAGAGCGCGCCATGGTGCTCGATGCCGATCTCGTGCTCGCCTTGGAAAAGCGTGTTGCTGGAGAGCGTCCTCACCGCCAGCGGAACGCTGTCGAAACGGGTGGCAACGTCTTCGGAACGACGGACGCGATAGCGGAAATCGTTTGCGTTGTGCGTGTTCATCTGGGTCGGTCCTTTCCCTGTGCCGGCCACCTGGCCGGACGTCTGCATAAAATGCCGATTCATTTCTTGACTCGAATAATCATGTTTTATACCAGTGCAATACCGGAGTAAATGAGTCAACATTTAACGCGCCGGATGTGATGAAAAATGCCAGCGAGCCCTCGGGCCAGCCAGCAGCGAACCTGTAATCTGGAGTTGGGGCATGGGGTTGGCGAATTGGCAAAGGCTGGGTCTGGCGGATGAGAACGCGGGCTCGGCGCAACGGTCTATGGCAAGGGGAATGGCCGCGCTTCTGGCCGGCGCGGCGGCGATCGCGATCCTGACTCCGCCGGCAAGCGCGCAGCAGACAGCCCAGGCTGCAAGCGACCAGCAGGCCGATCCTGCAAAGAAGACGGAAGAGACGAAGCCGGCCGAGGCGACGCTGCTCGACAAGATCCTGGTGCTC
>NZ_RZOF01000252.1:0-9512 GCF_003998955.1 Mesorhizobium sp. M4B.F.Ca.ET.017.02.2.1
AACAATTACCGCCACACTTGTCCGCCAGATAGCCTCGATGGGAGGCGACATCCGCCCCTTCGTGCCGGCGGCCGTCGCCGGGGCGCTGACAGCAAAATTCGCGAAATAGTGCATGTCGCCCAAAAGTGGATGCAGGTTTTGGGTGACGACATGCACCAAACAAAAGATCTTCGGAGAAATACCATGCAGCTGAAGAAGCTCGCTACGTTCCTTGTCGTGCTGGCCGGTCTCGTGACCGCCTCGGTCTCGGCCTTCGCCGCCGATCCCGAAAACACCATGATCATCACGCTGAAGGATGGCGACGTGACCGTCGCGCTGCGCCCCGACCTGGCGCCCAAGCACGTCGCGCAGATCAAGAAGCTGGTGCGCGAGGGCGCCTACGACAATGTCGCCTTCCACCGCGTCATCGACGGCTTCATGGCGCAGACCGGCGACGTCAAGTTCGGCAACATGAAGAAGGGCTTCAACCCCCAGGCCGTCGGCACCGGCGGTTCCGACCTGCCGGACCTGCCGGCCGAATTCTCGCAGACCGAGCACTACAAGCGCGGCGTGGTCGGCATGGCCCGTTCGCAGGATCCGAATTCGGCGAATTCGCAGTTCTTCATCATGTTCGCGCCGGCGTCGTCGCTCGATGGCCAGTACACCATCGTCGGCAATGTCGTCAGCGGCATGGAGCTGGTCGACAACATCAAGAAGGGCGACGAGGCGGACAACGGGACCGTCAGCGATCCTGACCGGATGATCAAAGTGCGCATCGCCACCGACAAGTAAATCTGTTTTTTCAAAAGGATATCTGACATGGCTGAGATCAAGGACCGCGAGAACGCCCTCATCATGGAAACGACCAAGGGCCAGGTCGTCATCGAACTGTTCCCCGACCTGGCGCCCGGCCATGTCGCCCGCATCAAGGAGCTGGCGCGCGAAGGCGCCTATGACGGCGTTGTCTTCCACCGCGTCATCGACGGCTTCATGGCGCAGACCGGCGACGTCAAGTTCGGCAATTCGAGCAAGCCCTCTTTCGCGCCTTCGCGCGCGGGCATGGGCGGTTCCGACAAGCCGGACCTGAAGGCCGAGTTCTCCAACGCCAACCATGGCCGCGGCACCTGCTCGATGGCGCGCGCCCAGAACCCGAATTCGGCGAACTCGCAGTTCTTCATCTGCTTCGATGACGCCTCCTTCCTCAACCGCCAGTACACGGTTTGGGGTCAGGTCCTCGAAGGCATGGACAATGTCGACAAGATCAAGCGCGGCGAGCCGGTGCAGGACCCCGACAAGATCGTGTCGCTGAAGGTCGCGGCCGACGTCAAGTAAAGGCGGCATAACGATGATGGGCGCCGTCTGGTCCCTGCTTGGCATCCTGTCCGGCGCCTTCATCGCCGTTCAGGCGCCCATCAATTCGCAGCTGGCGCGCGGCCTGGGGCTCCCGGTCGCGGCGGCTGCGTTCTCCTTCCTGTCGGGCGCGGTCGTGCTCGGCGTCATCGCTGTCGTCGTGGTGAAGCTGCAGGGCATTTCGCTCGACTGGAAGGCGCCGGCGCCATGGCTGTTCATCGCCGGCGGCATGCTCGGCGGCTTCTACGTCACGCTCTCGACCATTCTCACGCCGCGCATCGGCGCCGCCGCGCTGATGGCGTTCCTGGTCGCCGGCCAGCTGCTGGCCGGCATGCTCATCGACCGTGCCGGCTTCCTCGGCGTGGCGGTGCGCGAGATCTCGCTCGGCCGCATTGCCGGCGCCGTGTTGCTGCTCGCCGGAGCGCTGCTCATCCGGCTCTTCTGATGCGCGTCGACCTCTTCGACTTCAACCTGCCGGAAGCGCGCATCGCGCTGCGCCCCGCCGAGCCGCGCGATAGCGCCAGGATGCTGGTCGTCAGGCCGGGGGAAGGGCTGTCCGACCGTACGGTGCGCGACCTGCCGTCGCTGCTCGGCGACGGCGACGTGCTCGTATTCAACGACACCAAGGTCATTCCGGCGCAGCTGAAGGGCATTCGCAGGCGCGGCGAGGCACAGGCGCAGGTCGAGGCGACGCTGCACATGCGGGTGGCGCCCGACCGCTGGCAGGCCTTCATGCGGCCGGGCAAGCGCATCAGTGCCGGAGACCGCATCCATTTCGGCCATGACGCCAATTCCTGCTTCCTCGGCCAGCTCGACGCCACGGTGATCGAGAAGGGCGAGGCCGGCGAGGTTCTGCTCGGCTTCGATCTCTCCGGCCCGTTCCTCGACGAGGCGCTGCACGCCGTCGGCCACATCCCGCTGCCGCCCTACATCGCCTCCAAGCGCGACGACGACGAGCGCGACCGCAGCGACTACCAGACCATCTACGCCAGGGAGGAGGGCGCGGTCGCAGCGCCCACCGCCGGGCTGCATTTCACGCCCGAGCTGTTTGCCGCTCTCGACGCCAAGGGGGTGGAACGCCGCTTCGTCACGCTGCATGTCGGCGCCGGCACCTTCCTACCGGTTAAGGCAGACGACACCGCCGACCACAAGATGCATGCCGAGACCGGCTCTGTCAGCGCCGAGACCGCCGAAGCGCTCAACGCGGCAAGGGCGCGGGGAGGGCGGATCGTCGCCGTCGGCACGACGTCGCTGCGCCTGCTGGAGAGCGCCGCCAGGGAAGACGGCAAACTCGCCGCATGGTCGGGCCCGACCGATATCTTCATCACACCCGGCTACCACTTCCGCACCGCCGACCTGTTGATGACCAATTTCCATCTGCCGCGCTCGACGCTGTTCATGCTGGTCTCGGCCTTCAGCGGGCTGAAGACGATGCGCGCGGCCTATGCGCATGCCATCGACAGCGGCTACAGGTTCTACTCCTACGGAGACGCCAGCTTGCTTAACCGAGCGGAGACGAGCGATGGACGATGATCTGGAACACATGGACCGCGACGCTCTGGTCGCGGAGGTGAAGAAATTGCGCGCCGGGATTCGCACCCATCGCGACTCCACCGGCCACGATCTCTGCTGGCATCACCCCGACCTCTGGGCCCTGCTGCCGGAAAAGACCGAACCTGCCATCGCGGTGCCGCCCTGGGAAAAATTCATGCGCGGCTGCATCCGCTACCGGCAGTCGCTCGACGAGCAGGCACCCGGCGCGCCTGTGCACGACAAGGACTTCAATGGCTGAGGCTTTCACCTTCAAGCTGCTTGCCACCGACGGCAAGGCGCGGCGCGGCGTGATTTCGATGCCGCGCGGCGAGATCCGCACGCCGGCCTTCATGCCGGTCGGCACCGGCGGTACCGTCAAGGCCATGTATATGGACCAGGTGCGCGGCGTCGGCGCCGACATCATCCTCGGCAACACCTATCATCTGATGCTGCGGCCCGGCGCCGAGCGCGTGGCGAAGCTCGGCGGCCTGCATGAATTCGCGCGCTGGCCGCATCCCATCCTCACCGACAGCGGCGGCTTCCAGGTGATGTCGCTGTCCAAACTGCGCAAGCTCTCGGAAAAGGGCGTCACCTTCCGCTCGCATATCGACGGCGCGCCCTACGAGATGTCGCCTGAGCGATCGATCGAGATCCAGGGTCTGCTCGATTCCGACATCCAGATGCAACTCGACGAATGCACGGCACTGCCGGCCAAGCCGAAGGAGATCGAGCGCGCCATGGAACTGTCGCTGCGCTGGGCCGAGCGCTGCAAGACGGCCTTCGGCGACCAGCCGGGCAAGGCGATGTTCGGCATTGTCCAGGGCGGCGACATTGCCGATTTGCGCGTGCGCTCGGCGCAAGCCCTGAACGCGATGGATCTGAAAGGCTATGCCGTCGGCGGGCTGGCCGTCGGCGAGCCGCAAGCGGTGATGCTGGAAATGCTCGACATCACCTGTCCCGAACTTCCGGCCGGCAAGCCGCGCTACCTGATGGGCGTCGGCACGCCGGACGACATCTTGAAATCGGTGGCGCGCGGTATCGACATGTTCGACTGTGTGATGCCGACCCGCGCCGGTCGCCATGGCCTCGCCTACACGCGCCGCGGCAAGGTCAACCTGCGCAACGCCCGCCATGCCGACGATCCGCGCCCGCTGGACGAAGAGAGCGATTGCCCGGCCGCGCGCGACTATTCGCGCGCCTATCTGCACCACCTGGTGCGTTCGCAGGAATCGCTGGGGGCGATGCTGCTCACCTGGAACAACCTGTCCTACTACCAGAAACTGATGCAGGATATCCGCACCGCCATCCAGGCCGGCGCCTTCGAGGCGCAGGCGGCCGAGATTTCCGAGGGCTGGGCCCGCGGCGATATTCCGGTCGTCTGACCGGATCAGGTGCTCAGCGACGTCGACGCCCGCAGGCTGCAGCCGGTGATCTGAAAGCTGCCGTCAGGCTGCTGCTCCAGCGTGTAGACCGCCTCGTAGTCCTTGCCGTCGGGCCCGACGATCATCACCTGCTGGATGATCGAGGTCGGGCCCGTCTGCTCGACCTTGCCGAAGGCATAGCTTTGCGGCTTGCGCACCGGCGCGTAGCCGTTGGTCACCATGTTCATGAACATGTCGACGGTCGGGAAGACGCGTTTCACGTTCGGCGCGGCGAAACTGTAGGCCTTGGCGCCGTCATTGGCGACGAAGGCTTTCAGCTGGCTGTCGATGACCGTCTGCGCCGCCTTGATCTCGGCGTCGCCGGCGAAGGCCGAGGACATGAACAGGAATGGAATGATTGCGAATGCGAATAATGAGCGGCGCATGGCCTGTCTCCGTTGTCCCCGGGGGAAATCGCAGTCCGAAGATTCATCCTAACATACGCATGGCATCGCTTGGTGGTTTCAGCAGCTCGCAAGCATCAGCCATTCGGCGCTGACAAGCAGCCAACTGTTGCGCATGGCCGGCTGATGCTTGAAAGCCGGGCGGCAGTCTGCCAAAAGGGCCGCTTATTCGCTCACAGGCTAGGCAGGACCGGGCAATGAAGGCATTTTTCGTGCAGATTAAGTGCGATCTCGGCAAGGCCTATGAGGTCGCCAGCGCGCTTGCCGATGCCGAGATCGCCTCGGAAATCTACTCGACTGCCGGCAATTACGACCTGCTCGCCAAATTCTATGTCGAGGACGACCAGGATGTCGGCCACTTCATCAACGAGAAGGTGCAGGTTCTGCCCGGCATCAAGGACACCTTCACCATCGTGACCTTCCGCGCCTTCTGAGTCGCCTTTTGTCGTTTGCCCGGGAGCAAGGCAAAGCCTGACCCGGTCCTGTCGGCCCTGCCTTAATCTTGGGCAGTCCTGACATAACGACCGCCGTCACTCATCAAATCACCGATTGCGCTTGATTTTCTCCGGCGACGCCAGTGAAATGGTCTCACAGGGGAGTACGCGATTGGCAGCGTTCGATGAAATGCTTCCGGAAGTTTCCGGACTGAGAAGACCATATTCGGCTTATGATCGCTGGCTGAAGGAGCAAGACCCGGCCAGGCTTACCGAGAAAATGCAGGACGCCGAACGCGTCTTCCGCAAGACGGGCATCACCTTTGCCGTCTACGGCGAGCAGGAAGCCTCGGAGCGGCTGATCCCCTTCGACATCGTTCCGCGCATCATCTCGGGCAATGAATGGCGCCGCCTGACGCAAGGCATCGAGCAGCGCGTCCAGGCACTGAACGCCTTCCTCGACGACATCTACCACCGCCAGGAGATCCTGCGCGCCGGCCGCGTGCCCAGGGAACTGGTCGCCAAGAACGAGGCCTTCCTGCCTGAGATGATCGGCGTCAGGCCGCCCGCGGGCGTCTACACCCACATCATCGGCGTCGACATCGTGCGCATTTCGGAGAACGAGTTCTACGTTCTCGAGGACAATGCCCGCACACCCTCCGGCGTCTCCTACATGCTGGAGAACCGCGAGACGATGATGCAGCTCTTTCCCGAGCTGTTCCAGCAGATCAAGGTGCGGCCGGTCGAAAACTATCCGCAGCTCTTGCGCCAGTCGCTGGCAGCGGTCAGGCCGCAGAGCACCAAGGGCGCGCCGACCATCGCCGTGCTGACGCCAGGCAGCTACAACTCCGCCTATTTCGAGCACGCCTTCCTCGCCGACCAGATGGGGGTGCAACTGGTCGAGGGCCAGGACCTGCGCGTCGTCGACGGCCACGTCGCGATGCGCACCACCGAAGGCTACAAGCAGATCGACGTGCTCTACCGCCGGGTGGATGATTCTTTCCTCGATCCGCTGACCTTCCGCCCGGACTCCGCGCTTGGCGTGCCCGGCATCATGGACGTATACCGCGCCGGCAACATCACGATCGCCAACGCGCCGGGCACCGGCATCGCCGACGACAAGGCGATCTATTCCTACATGCCGGAGATCGTCGAGTTCTACACCGGCCGCAAGGCGATCCTCGGCAACATCCCGACCTGGCGCTGCTCCGAGCCGGACAGCTTGAAATATGTGCTGGAGCACATCAACGAGCTCGTCATCAAGGAAGTGCACGGCTCCGGCGGCTACGGCATGCTGGTCGGCCCGGCGGCGACCAAGAAGGAATGCCAGGATTTCGCCAAGAAGCTCGCGGCAAAGCCGTCGAACTACATCGCCCAGCCGACGCTGGCGCTGTCGACGTGTCCGATCCTGACCGAGAAGGGCCTGTCGCCGCGCCACGTCGATTTGCGCCCCTATGTGCTGGTCTCCGACCGTATCCAGATCGTGCCCGGCGGCTTGACGCGCGTGGCCCTCAAAGAGGGCTCTCTGGTGGTCAATTCCTCGCAGGGCGGCGGGACGAAGGATACGTGGGTGCTGGATGATTGAGCTGAGTGAGTAGGGATTAGTGAGTAGGCAATAGTGTGAAAGCATAGGGGACTGGGAATGCCGTATTTCATTGAAATTCAAGCTCTTACTACCGCGTACTCCCTATTCCCTACTCACTAGCCCGAAGGGCCACTTCCCATGCTTCTCGGCCGCACCGCCAACGGGCTCTACTGGATGAACCGCTACATCGAGCGGGCCGAAAACATGGCCCGCCTTGTCGATGCCGGCCTGCGCATGGCGCTCACCCGTACGCAGAACGCGTCGGAAGAATGGAATTCCGTGTTGCTTAGCGCCGGATCCGACGTCGCCTTCACCCAGAAGTATCAGGATTATACCGCGGCCAACGTCTCGGACTTCCTGCTGCGCGACACCTCGAACCCGTCGAGCACGATGTCGGCGATCGAGACCGCCCGCAACAATGCCCGCATGGTGCGCACCGCGCTGACGCGCGAGACCTGGGAAAGCATCAACGAGGCCTGGATGTCGCTGAAGCGCATGCTGGCCAAGCCCATCGACGAACGCGACCTGCCGACCGTGCTTGACGCCATCAAGCGCGAGACGGCGCTGATCCGCGGCTCCTTCTACGGCACCATGCTGCGCAACGAGATCTTCGATTTCTCGCAACTCGGCACCTATGTCGAGCGCGCCGACAACACGGCCCGCATCCTCGACGTCAAATATTACGTGTTGCTGCCCTCGATCTCCTGGGTCGGCTCGACGCTCGACAACTATCAGTGGGAATCGATCCTGCGCTCGGTGTCGGCGCATCGCTCCTACCGGTGGGTCTACGACGCCGACTACAAGCCGACCAACATTGCCGACTACCTGATCCTCAACGTGCGCATGCCGCGTTCGCTCACCTTCTGCTACCGCTTCCTCGCCGAGCATCTGAAATTCCTGGGCGACGACTATGGCGAGCGCCACGCCTGCCATGCCACGGCCGAGAAGACCCAGGCGATGCTGCGGGCAGGCTCGATCAAGGATATATTCGACGCCGGCCTGCATGAATTCCTGGCCAACTTCATCCGCGACAACACCAGGCTCGGCGACGAGATCGCGCAGGACTACAGGTTCTATTGAGCTTCATGCTCGCAAACGGAAAATGAAGCCATGCGGCTCAAGATCACCCATCGGACCGAGTACCGCTACGATGCGCCGGTGCAATATCTGCTGCAGCGGCTGCGCCTGCTGCCGGTCAGCGGCCACACGCAGACCGTGCAGTCCTGGGGCCTGAATATCGACGGCGCGCGCGAGGAGGTGCGTTTCACCGACCACTTCGGCAACGACACAAGGCTTCTGAGCGTCGAAGGCGAGCCTCACGCCATCACCATCGAAGCGTCGGGCGAGGTGCTCACGCGCGACACCACTGGCGTATCCGGTCCGCATCATGGTTTCGCGCCGCTCTGGCTGTTTGCCCAGGAAACGCCGTTGACCGCCGCCGGCGAAGGCATTCGCGAGCTTGCCGGCTCGGCGGGGAAGGGCACCGATATCGAGCGGCTGCACCGGCTGATGGGCACGATCGGCGAGCGTGTCGCCTACAAGCCTGGCGCCACCACCGTGATGACGCCGGCCGAGGAGGCGCTGGCGTTGAAGACCGGCGTCTGCCAGGACCACAGCCATATCTTCGCCGCCGCGGCGCGCGCCATGGGGTTTCCGGCCCGCTATGTCAGCGGCTATCTGATGATGGACGCGGCTGTCGAGCAGGCAGCAAGCCACGCCTGGGCCGAGGCGCATGTTCAGGGCCTCGGCTGGGTTGCCTTCGATGCCGCCAACGGCATCTCTCCCGACGAACGCTATGTCAGGGTGGCGACGGGTCGCGACTACCGCGATGCCTCGCCCATATCGGGGATTCTGCTCGGTCAAGCGGACGAGAAGCTTGCCGTCACCGTCACGGTAGAGCAGTAATTCAGCAAGATTCGCCGCTGGAGCGGTGCGGCTTTGATAGAATCGCCGATCCGCTCCAGGTTTTTGACGCAATTCCGGGCGGAAAGGCGCTACGCACTTTTCCTCGAATTGCTCTGGAAGTGCAGCCATGACCTATTGCGTCGGCCTGAAGATCGATCGCGGGCTCGTGTTCATGTCGGACACGCGCACCAACGCCGGCATGGATTCGATCTCCACCTTCAAGAAGATGCATGTCTGGGAGGAGCCCGGCGAACGCGTCATCGTGCTGATGTCGGCCGGCAATCTGGCGACCACGCAGGCCGTCGTCAGCCTGCTCGACGAACGCACCAAGGCGGTTGCCGATCGTCACGCGACGCTGCTCGAGACGCCGTCCATGTATCAGACGGTGCGGCTGGTCGGCGACACGGTCAAGGAGGTCATCGCTCATTCCTCGCCGGCCGGCGACAAGGCCGATTCCTATTTCAACGCCTCCTTCATCCTCGGCGGCCAGATCAAGGGCAGCCCGCCGCGGCTGTTCATGATCTATCCGGAAGGCAATTTCATCGAATCGACCGACGACACGCCGTTCTTCCAGATCGGCGAGACCAAATACGGCAAGCCGATCATCATCCGCGCCTATGAGCGCACCATGAGCCTGGCCGAGACGGTGAAGCTGCTTCTGGTCTCATTCGATTCGACGCTGAAGTCGAACCTGTCGGTCGGCCTGCCGCTCGATCTCCTGTTCTACGAGAAGGACGCCTTCAAGGTCAGCATGAAGAAGCGCATCGGCCAGGACGATCAATATTACCGCACCATCTCGGACGGCTGGTCGAACGCGCTGAGGACGGCCTTTGCCAGCCTGCCGGACTATCCGGGCTAGGGGGGCGCGACCTCGCTGGCGCATTGCCTTTATATATTTAAC
>NZ_RZOF01000253.1:0-9508 GCF_003998955.1 Mesorhizobium sp. M4B.F.Ca.ET.017.02.2.1
AATGGGGGCCGGGCATCTATGGTATCGAGGCCGCCGCCCAGCATCATTTCGGCGTCTCGGCAAAGCAGCTGTCGCGTCGGCAGGCGGCGCTGCTTGCCGTCACGCTGCCCAACCCGATCGCCCGCAATCCCGCCAAGCCGGGGCCTGGCCTGCGACGGCTGGCGGCGCTGATCGAGCGACGCGCTGGCAGATCGGGCGCCTATATAGGCTGCCTGGACTGAGGTGCAGCTTCATGCTGCTTTCCTGCTCCGGCAAAAAAATTTGCCGCGGTGCTGGCCAAAACGGCGCAGGGCGTGTATAGGCACCCGACTTTCTCAGATTATGGCCCCAGACATGGCCCTTTCACGAGGGTTGCCGGGGCATTTTGACCATGTAGTGGAGCATATCCGTGGCCGTTCCGAAACGAAAAACCTCTCCGTCGAAGCGCGGCATGCGCCGCTCGGCCGACGCCCTCAAGGCCCCGACCTATGTCGAGGACAAGAATTCCGGCGAAATGCGCCGCCCGCACCATATCGACCTGAAGACCGGCATGTATCGTGGCCGCCAGGTACTGGAGCCGAAGGAAAGCTGAGAAGCTTCCGGCGGTTTGCGACTTCCAAAAGACCGGCCAATGGCCGGTCTTTTTGCGTTTGGCCTCGCCAATCGCTGCAGCGTCACGGTCCGGTACCGACTCTGCCGACGGACCCTGCGCGCCGGTCTTTGTGGCCCGACAGGCGCGGGAGGAACCCCCGCTAGGGCGGTTCAGCGTTTCATGGAATCGTCGAACCGCCCTAAGTTTTTGTTTTGACGCAATTCCGGACGGAGAACAGCTGCGCACTTTTCCTGGAATTGCTCTGACATGCTTGTTTCGCGCGGTCTTCGAGCGTGTTAGCGGCGACGCATGAAACTTCTTGACGAGGAAGGCCGGCGGGCTGCAACTGAAGGAAGCTCAATCGGAGACGCCAGATGTTCGGTGCCATCCCCCTGCTGATCGTGCCCTTCGTGCTCTACAATCTCGGGCTGCTCGGGATATTCGGCAGCGGCGACGATCCCTGGGCCAACGAGATGTTCTCGTTCCGCATGATGTCCGGTGGCGTGTTCTCGATGACGCTCGGCGACCTGATGGTGCTGATCGGCCTGATCTTCCTCTTCGTCGAGATCTCGAAATCGGTGCGCACCACCAACGCCTCGATCCTCGACCATCTGTTGTCGACGCTGGTCTTCATCGCCTTCCTGGTCGAGTTCCTACTGGTGAAGGGCGCGGCGCATTCGGTCTTCTTCACCCTGATGGTCATCGCGCTGTTCGACGTGCTCGCCGGCTTCTCGGTGTCGATGCGGTCGGCAAGCAGGGATATCAACCTGAACTAGGATGTGCCGATATTGAGGTGAGACCGGTCTGCAAATGCAGGTTTCCTGCGCTTCCGGTGCTCACGTACGCTCCGCTCCGGTTCTCGGAAACCAATATTTTCGACTCGGGCCTGACCTGAATCTCGACACATCCTCCTGCTGATCCGGGCTCAGCCCGGATCGGCAGTAAAGCCGGCGGCTTCGATGCCGGCGATCGCGGCGGCCTCGTCATTGTCCGACGTGTCGCCGGAGATGCCGACCGCGCCGATGACGGCGCCGGCATGATCGCGGATCAGCACGCCGCCGACGACAGGCAGGACATGACCGCCGGAGACATCGGAGATGCCGGCCATCAGATGCGGCCGTTCCTTGGCGAAGGCTTCGACGCGGCGCGAGCCCATGCCGATGGCGAGCGCGCCATAGGCCTTGCCGGCCGACATTTGCGGACGCAGGAACGAGGCGCCGTCCTGGCGCTGGAAGGCGACCAGGTGGGCGCCGGCATCGAGCACCGACACGCCCAGCGGCCTGAGCTTCAGCTCGGCACCCCTGGCGAAGGCGGCGTCGATGATTTGCTTGGCTTTCTCGAGCGTCAGCGCGGTCATGGCAGTCTCCTGTTGAAAGGCCGCGATCATCGTCGACGAGACGCAAGATACAATCCCGGCGGCGGTTGAAACTGATTTTCAGGAAGTGGCGAAACGCCGCGCCCTCTCTAGCCGGCGGCTGCCTCAGCCTTGCGGGCGACCACTGCCTCGTAGCCGGCCTGCAGGGTTGCCCGAACGGTTGGCCCCGCATGGTCGATCGGCGCACCGAGGTGTTCATGGCGCAATTCGTCCATGAAGCGCTCCCATAAGGGTGGGCCGCCGTTTTCCAGAAGCTCGGCGCGGATCGAGAGCTCCTCGCTGACCGGCAGCCAGACACGGCCCCAGGCGCCGAGATGCGCCATGATCGGCACCAGGGTGATAGCCATCTCGGTCAGGCTGTAGATTGCCTTCTGCTTGTGGGAGGGATCGTCGGCCTTTGTCAGCATGCCCAACTCCATCAGCCGCTTCAGCCGGTCGGCAAGGATGTTGGACGCGATGCCCTCGATCGATCCGTTGAGCATTTCGCGAAAATGGCGCCGGCCGCCGAAGATCATGTCGCGCAGGATGATCAGGCTCCAGCGATCGCCGAACACTTCGAGCGACAGATTGATCGGGCAGCCGGAGCGGTGGTCGGTGTTCATGCAAGCCTCCAGAAAAAACCGGTTGCATTATCGTATCAGTCTGATTATCGTGCAACTGATTGCAAAATGCAATCGGATTGCAGAGGAGGAAGCGACCATGAAGACGAAAGAGCAGCCCCGGATCGTTTCCGAAACTTTTGGCAGTCCCGCCGATCCGGCGGTTCTGCTGATCATGGGCGCCATGGCGTCGATGCTGTGGTGGCCGGAAGCGTTCTGCCGGAAGCTGGCCGGCGAGGGTCTGTTCGTGATCCGCTACGACAATCGCGACACCGGCCACTCGGCGAAATACGCGCCGGGCGAGCCGCCCTACACATTCGATGACATGGCCGATGATGCCATACGCGTGCTCGACGATCATGAGGTCGTGAGGGCGCATGTGGTCGGCATGTCGATGGGCGGCATGATCGCGCAGCTGGTGGCGCTGAAACACCCGTCGCGCGTCACGGCGCTGACCGTGATCAGCACGTCGCCAGTCGGCATCGACACCTCGCATCTGCCGGCAATGTCCGAGAGCTACAAAGAGCACGCGGCGGCAGGCGAGAAGGTCGATTGGTCGGATCGCGAGCAGGTGATCGACTTCATCGTCCGCGAGGCCCGCGTCATCGCGAGCACCGCGCATCCGTTCGACGAGAAGCGGACAAGGGCGTTCGTCGAGCGGGACTATGACCGGTCGGGAGGCCTGCTCAGCGCGACCAACCACTTCCTGCTCAAGAGCGGCGGAGACTGGAAGGACCGTCTTCGGGCGATGCGGATTGCGCTGCTCGTCATCCACGGCACGACGGACCCGATCTTTCCGATCGAGCATGGCGCAGCGCTCGCCGAGGCGGTTGCCGGTGCGAAGTTGGTGCGTATCGAGGGCGGCGGCCACGAACTGCATCCGGACGACTGGGCCGTCATGATCGCCGCCATCGCGACGCATGACCGGGCAGCGCGGGCCGCCTGACCCGCCGTCTGCCGTGACATCGCCGCACGGAATGCGTCACTATCGAAATCGGGCCAATCCACGCCGAACGGAAGCGAGCACCCAATGTCCCTGACCATGCACCTCCACCCGCTGGCATCCTTCTGCTGGAAGCCGCTGATCGCGCTCTATGAGAACGGCACGCCTTTCGATGTCGTCATTGTCGATCTCGGCAACGAGCAGTCGCGCGCGGCAATCCTGAGACTGTCGCCGGCGGGCAAGATGCCGGTGCTGCGCGACGAGGCGCGCGGGCAGACGGTGCCGGAATCAACCATCGTGATCGAGTATCTGGCCGTCCACTATCCTGGCCCGACCGCGCTGATCCCGGCCGATGCCGATCTCGCCCGCCAGGTTCGGACCGCCGACCGCTTCTACGATTTCTATGTGCAGGAGCCGATGCAGAAGATCGTCGGCGACCGGCTGCGGCCGCAGGGCCAGACCGATCCGTTCGGTGTCGAGCAGGCGCGGGCGCAGTTGCGTGCCTCCTACGCCATCGTCGAAACCGAAATGCAGTCGAGGATTTGGGCGGTTGGCGAAACCTTCACCATGGCCGACTGCGCGGCGGCGCCGGCGCTGTTCTACGCCAACAAGGTCGAGCCGTTCGGCGACAGGTTCCCCGCGGTCAGGCGTTATCACGATCGACTGGTCGAACGACCGTCCTTCGCCCGCGTGATCGAGGAAGCCCAGCCCTACTTCAAATTCTTCCCCTACAACGACGGCTGACATCAGTACTTAGCGATCGGAGGCGAGCGGTCCTGCTCACCTGGCCTTGCATCGCTGCTATGGCTCGATCACCTTCTTGCGGCCTTCCGGTTCCACCATCTCGAGCCGGGTTTCGGGACCATCCGCCTCGAGCAAAATGTAGCTTGCATCGTCGCCGCCGACGAAACTCAGGCCGGCGCTTGCGGTCGAGGCGCTGATCTTGACCGAAGGCTGGCCATTCTCCGCGATGAGGCGGAACAGAACGGTTTCGGCCTCGCCGGCCGTCGCCGGCAGCACGGAGATGCTGGAGCGCACCCGGCCCTGACTATCGACAATCTGAAGCCCGCTTCCGCGCAGCATGCCTGTGCCGTCCTGCGCCTTCGCCGGCAGGATCTGCATCAGCCCCATGCCAGCGAGCAGAACCAGATTGATCGCCGTCAGAGCGCCAAGTACCGCTTCGCGTCCCATGGGTTCCTCCTCCACAGCCAGAAAAAGCGCAGAACGGAATCGCATGAAGCAAGTGCCGGACCGGTCATGCCGCCCAGAGGTCACTCGCCGGGCAATGCTTCCCAGAACTGGTCGAGCCAGATGTTCAACCGCAGGAAGCCGGCACTGCTGACCGTGTAGACACGCCGCGTGCCTTCCGCCTTGGCGTTGACCAGGCCGGCCTCGAGCAGAACCTTCAGGTGCTGCGAGACGGCTGGGCGTGAAACTGGCAGTCCGGCCGCCAGTTCGTTGACGGTCTTCGGGCCGCGCCGGAGCTCTTCGAGAAGATAGCGCCGGTTGGGATCGGCAATCGCCACAAAGGCATCAGAAAACATCATGCGTCATTTTAGAGGCAAAGTTTCCCAAATCTCAACCATTGGTTTCAGCCTTTCTGCGCGGATCGAGCCGCAAGGCTTCCGGCGTCACCGAACGGTCGGCCGGCTGGGTCTTGAAGGCGTCGCGGTTTTCGATCGGCACCGGGGCGCGGCGGCTGATGCGCAGCAGGGTGTAGCCCGCCAGGCAAAGATGGGCGAGCGCGGTGGCCAGGAACAGGCCCTCGGGACGCAGCGAACCCATCAGGCCGGCAGCGAGCAGGGGCCCGATCATGGTGCCGAAGCCGTAGAGCAGCAGAAGGCCGCCCGAAACCTTGACGAAATCCTCCGCCCGCGCGTGGTCGTTGGCATGCGCCACTGCGATCGAATAGAGCGTGTAGGCGAAGGCGCCATAGGAGGCGGTCAGGACAAGGACGAAGACGCCGGAGCGCGGCTCGAACAGGAAGACGACGATGGCGAACAAGGCCGCGCCGAAGGCGGCGCCCGCCAGCACGAAACGGCGGTCGGTCTTGTCCGAGAGGCGCCCGGCCGGAAGCTGCATGGCCGCGCCGGCGACCACCACCAGGCTCATCATCAGCGCGATCTCGGCCGTGGAAATGCCGATGCGGGCGCCATAGACGGCGCCGAGCGTGCCCCAGGCGCCGTTGGCGATGCCGATCAGCAGGCAGGCAACAGCGGACACCGGCGAATTGGCGTAGAGCCCTTTGACATCCAGCTTGACGTCCTGCAGCGGCTTCGGATGCGACTGCGTCGAGACGGCGGTCGGGAGCAGCGACAGGCAGAACAGGATGCCGGTGATCATGAACAGCGAAGCCGACTTCACGTCGCCGCCGGCGACGATCATCTGGCCGCCCATGATCGATGCATAGGTGACCATCATGTAGAGGCCGAAGACGGTGCCGCGATTCTCGTTGGTCGCCTTCTCGTTCAGCCAGCTTTCGATGACCATGAAGGCGCCGGCCATGGTGAAGCCGGTAAAGGCGCGCAGCAGGATCCAGACATACTCATCGATGATGAGGCCGGTGAGCAAGGCGACGATGGCGCCCGACGCGGCAAAGGCGCCGAAGGCCCGGACATGGCCGGCGCGGCGAACCAGGCGGGGCGCAAAGAAGCAGCCGGTGACGAAGCCGCCCGCCCAGGCCGTGCCCATCAGGCCGAGCGATGCCGTGGAAAAGCCCTCCAACTGGCCACGCAACGGCAAAAGCAGCCCGTGCAGGCCGGACGCCGCGAGCAGGAAGGCGGTGCCGCGAAGCAAGGAGAGGATCGGTCGGTAGGTTGCAAACATTGTCTGATCCGGCTTGGGGTTCGTGGCGCCGGTCTGACAGGCGCATTCGGGCTTTTCGGCGGCAAGCGTTGCCGTCGTCAACGCTAGCCGCGGCGGAACAGCGCCTCGGCTGCCGATTTGGTCGCGCCCTTGGCCTTGAGCTCGGCTTCCAGCCGGGCGATCTCGTCGCGCAGCATGCCGATCCGCTCGGACAATTCGTCGGCCGAAAGCAGGGCCAGATCCTGCCCGATCTCATGCGGGCGCGCTTTCTTTACGGGTTCGTCGTCGAAGCTCGCCATCGTCGCTCCTCCCTGATTTGCCATTTGCCGGATTCGACAATGAGCATACATAGGGCAGGGGCGCTGATGCAAATTGCCGGCCAGACCGGCCGAAGGAGGACGGGACAGTTCATGGCGAGCGGACAGAAGATTCCGGCGAAGATGACGGCGATCGCGATCTCGGAGCCCGGCGGGCCGCGGGTGCTGAAGCCGGAAACGCGCGACGTGCCCGTGCCGGGACCGGGCGAGGTGCTGATCCGGGTGCGTGCCGCCGGCGTCAACCGGCCGGATGTGCTGCAGCGCAAGGGCGCCTATCCGCCGCCGCCCGGCGCGTCCGACCTGCCGGGTCTCGAAGTCTCGGGCGAGGTCGCGGCACTGGGCGACCAGATATCGCGCTGGCGCATCGGCGACCGGGTCTGCGCGCTCACCCCCGGCGGCGGCTATGCCGAATATGTCAAGGTGCATGCCGGCAGCGTGCTGCCGCTGCCGGCCGGCTTCACCCACACCGAAGCGGCGGCGGTGCCGGAAACCTATTTCACCGTCTGGCACAATGTATTCGAGCGCGGCGGCTTGAAGAGCGGCGAAACACTGCTGGTGCATGGCGGCTCGTCCGGCATCGGCACCACGGCGATCCAGCTGGCGGCGGCCTTCGGCGCTTATGTCGTCACCACCGCCGGCAGCAAGGAGAAATGCGACGCCTGCCTGAAGCTCGGCGCCGACCGCGCGATCAACTATCGCGAGGAGGACTTCGTCGCCGCGGTCAAGGACGCGACCGCCGGCCGGGGCGCCAACGTCATCCTCGACATGGTCGCCGGAGACTATGTGACGCGCAATTACGAGGCCGCGGCGGTGGAAGGCCGCATCGTGCAGATCGCCGTGCAGGGCGGGGCGGCGGCGAGTGTCGATTTCTCCAAGCTGATGGTCAAGCGGCTCACCCATACCGGCTCGACGCTGAGGCCGCGCACGGTCGAGTTCAAGGCGGCGATCGCGGCAGCGCTCGAGGCGCAGGTTTGGCCGCTGCTCGGCAGCCGCAAGATTGCGCCGGTGATGGACACGATCCTGCCGCTCAGCGAAGCCTGGCGGGCGCATGAGCGGATGGAGGATGGGGAGCATATCGGCAAGATCGTGCTCGACGTCGGCTAGGATATTCAGGTGAGGCCGGCCTGCAAACCTGCGCTTCCGGGGCTCACGTAGTTTCCTTGCTGCCGCATGTCCTTGTCGGAAAACCGGGAGCACTTTTCCGGGACATGCGGAGGTGCGCTCCGCGCCGGTTCTCGGAAACCACCGTTTTGGTCGCTCCGCGCCCGTCTTCGACTCCGGCTTGGCCTGACCTGAATCTCGACGCGCCCTGGTGCGTAAATCGCCTGCGGAAAACCTGAACGAGAGCTTAATGCTGCAATGCACAAAACGCATTGCCGCCATGCAAAAGCGTCCGTTCAATTCTTAGGCGGCGGTGCCTATTTACACGGCATCGAACAAATCAACCAACGACTGGAGAACCACCATGAACCCGATCCGCGCTTTCCGTAACTGGCGCATGTACAATGAGACCGTGCGCGAGCTGAACAAGCTCAACGCCCGTCAGCTGAGCGACCTCGGCATCAACCGCGCCGACATCGAGCGTATCGCCCGCCAGGCTCTTTGATTGCAAACGCGACCCGGCCGAAAGGCCGGGGCCGCGTCAAGAAGCCAGAGCCGTCGTAGACGCTTGCTCGTCTCCGGTTCCAAACCCGCTGGACCCAGTCCGGCGGGTTTTGTCTTTCCAAGCCGCGCTTGTGCCCGGCCTCTCCCTTCGGGGCCTTCCAAAAACATTGCGAAATGGTGACGGAGCGGTTATACAGACCGCGAATTTCCCATTTTGGTGGCTCTAAAACCACCGCCCGCGCGGGAACGCGGGCGAACGAGAAGGATTTTTAGAAATGGCCAATACGCTGCTGATGCCCAAGGCGACCGCCGTCTGGCTGGTCGACAACACCGCGCTCTCCTTCGAGCAGATCGCGCAGTTCTGCGGGCTGCATCCGCTCGAGGTCAAGGCGATCGCCGACGGCGAATCGGCGCAAGGCATCAAGGGCATGGACCCGATCATGACCGGCCAGCTGACCCGCGACGAGATCGCGCGCGCCGAGAAGGACCAGAACCATCGGCTGAAGCTGTCCGACCCCAAGGTCAGGGTGCCGGAATCCAAGCGCAAGGGCCCGCGCTACACGCCGCTGTCGAAGCGTCAGGACCGGCCGAATGCCATCCTCTGGCTGGTACGCAACCATCCCGAACTGAAGGACGCACAGATTGCCCGTCTTGTAGGCACCACCAAGTCGACGATCGAGCAGATCCGCGAGCGCAAGCATTGGAATTCGGCCAATCTGCAGCCGATGGATCCGGTGACGCTGGGCCTCGCCTCGCAGATCGACCTCGACATGGAAGTCAACCGCGCCTCGCGCGGCCGCGAGCAGGCACAGCCGGTCGGCGACACGCTGCTGCCGGCGGCGTTGACGGAACGGCTGGTCCCGGCGCCGGAAAAGCCGAAGGACGAGGACGCCGAGCTCGACGCCAACGCCGTCTTCGCCAAGCTCTCGGCGCTGAAGTCGAAGGACAAGGACACGGACGACGAGGAGTAGAATTCTCGGCAGCCAACAAAAAAGCCCGCTTCGAGCGGGCTTTTCTATTGGCTTTCGAGGCTTCAGTTGCGCGCCGCCCGGTCCGGCGTCATGCCATAGTCCTCGCTGCGCTCCACCGCGCGGTAGAAATCGGCGAGCTGCTTGCCGCGCTCCGGCTTGTAGACGCGGCCGGCGATCACCACCGAGGCGATGCGGTCGATGCGGAAGGCGCGGAAATCGTCGCGCATCTCGCACCAGGCGACCAGCGTCCACACCTTGCCCCAGAACCACAGGCCGAGTGGCCGGATGTCGCGCGCTGTGCCGCGCCCGGCCTCGTCCGAAT
>NZ_RZOF01000254.1:0-9486 GCF_003998955.1 Mesorhizobium sp. M4B.F.Ca.ET.017.02.2.1
GATCCTGGGTCCGCCGTGTTTTCAGCAAAGGCCGACGGCTCCGTCTCCGTGCTGGCCGGGGCGAACGCGGGCTCGGGCGCGCTCGCCATCGGTTCGTCGCCAACTGGCCGGCTCTGGCCCAGCCGGGCGATGCCGCCATTGACCTCGTTGAACTTCGCCTGCAGCTGGTCGTCGAGTTTTTCGAACCGGCTCTGGAACCCGTTGTTGACGGTGTCGAGGCGAGCACTGATGCGCTGCTCGAACTGGCCGAGCTGCTCCAGCCGCGCTTCCACGGCGCGCAGGTCGTTGATGCCGCGATAGAGGTAGACGGCCGCCGTCAGGTTCACCACCGTGACCACCGCTGCTCCAGCCACGACAAGGCCGATGGTGCCTTTGCGGCTTGGCTTGCCGACGGCCACTTCTTCCCGCGGGCCGAGTTCGATCGCCGGCATCTCCGGGTCGCTGATCATAGTCATTCCACCACCACCTTTGCGCCCACCGCGACGCGCTTGAAGAGGTCGATCACATCGGTATTGGTCAGGCGAAAGCAGCCTGACGTGCCGTCGAAGCCGACACCCTTGGGATCGTTGGTGCCGTGTATGCGGTACAGCGTATCGCGCCCGTCCCGCAAGAGGTAGAGTGCGCGCGCGCCGAGCGGATTGTAGGGGCCGGCGGGCACCATGTCCGGCAATCCCGGCTGGCGGGCGCGCATTTCCTTGGGCGGCCGCCATTCGGGCCATTCGGTCTTCGCCCCGACCTTGACCGTTCCGGTCCAGCCGAAGCCGTCCCGGCCGACGCTGATCTGGTAGCGCAGTGCCTGGCCTTGCCGCGTCACCAGGTAGAGCGCCTTCTCGTCCTTGCGGATGATGATCGTGCCGACCTGCTCGGCGGTCTGGAAGGCGACCGTCTTCTTCAGGCTGGGCCCCATGGCCGGCAGCGGCGGCCGGTCGGCAAGCGCCGACCGCGCCTCGGCGAACGGCAGGCCGGACACCAGCGCCATCGCGGCGATGGAAGCGCCGACGAAGGCAGGCAGAATATCCCGCCTAGCGGCCGGCATCGCTGAGCCGTTCCTTGAACATCAGCTTCAGGTCCTTGTTGAAGCGCGCCCGCCCGTCGACTTCGGAAGGCAGGATGGCGCGATTCAGCGCGTCGGTCAAAAGCGCATTGTCGAGCGCGACCGATTTGATGTGCGGCGCCTTGAAGATCTTCTCCAGCTCGCTGCGCGAGAAGTGGTTTCCGAACCATTTGCGCTTGTGCTTGTTGGCGACCAGCGTGATGCTCACCTGGTTGCCGCGCAGCTCGCGGATCTTCTTGTAGAGCCGCTTGCCTTGCCTGAGCGAGGCGACGTTGAGCTCGAAGACGATGAAGATCTCGTCGCTCGTCGAAAGCACCGAGCTGTGCCAGGGCGTCTCGATGTTCGGCAGGTCGATGACGATGTCGTCGAAGCGGTAGGCGACGAGGTCGAGAAGACGCAGCACGAAATCGGCGCCGTGCGGCTCGAACGGCAGCTCCGGCCGCTCGAAGGAATAGAGCGTGAGACCCGACGGGCGCGAAAGCTTGATGACGTCCATCAGTTCGACATCGAGCCGTTCCGGCTGGCCGATGATGCCCGAGAGGTCGAACTGGTTGAACTGGTTGAGATAGGCACCGCAATTGGCGCTCTGGAAATCGAGATCGACCAGGCAGGTCGAGGCGGCGCGCTCGGCCGACTTCGAGGCCAGGTATTCCGCCGCCGACAGCGCAAGCGTGGTGGCGCCGGCGCCGCCGCTGGCGGCGATGAAGGTGATGATCCGGCTCTTGGTGCCCTGGTTGCCGGTGTCGTGGAAGGTGACGGCGTTGAGCAGCTCCTTCGCGTCGAGCGGCTTGTGCAGCCAGTCCGAAGCGTTCATGCGCACCAGCACGCGCGTCTGCTCCGACGTCAACTCGTCGGAAATCGCGATCAGCGGCACCGAGGCCCATTTGGAACGCGCCTCGACGATGCCCGGCTGGCCGAGAAGCTCACCATTGGCAAGGTCGAGGATGACGATGCCGGGACGTGTATCGGCAGGCGGCCCCTTGAGGAATTCGGCTGTCTCCGAAACCCTGACATCATAGATCGCCAGCGCATCGAGCCTGGTCGATACGTCGCGCTTGAACTGCGGATCCGACGAGAACAGGGCGACCTGCTTTCGTCTGGTGGGAAGGACCTTGGTGTTGATGGCGTTCATGGCGTCCAGGTGCTCTTCATGTCTTCGCCCGTGACCGTGCTGAGCATGGAGGGCATGGTGATGTCTCCAAACCCTAGCAATCCGCCCAGGAAGAAGAACTGGAAAGGATGATCAACGATGCTGACCGTGACTGTCGGCACAGGGCCACCAGGGCGCGTCCAGTAACCAAGGCCGGATGCCGCATATTCTATCCTAATCTCGGACTTCTTTAGGGTTGGCAAAAGATTGGCCATGCCCGACCGACCGCTGTCACCACCGAAAATAAGATCAAATGAGGCTTGGCTTGCTGTGAGGTTCTGACATGTGCTGCCCGCTCCACAAGTGCACGAAACCGTTCCCGCGGTATTTGCGGTGCAGATGTAGTCATACGTACCCGCCGGAACGGCGCTTCCCACCAGCGTGGGGTCGGAGGGCGTCTTTGCCTCCAGAGCGAGCCCGCTGGCGACCGGTGTCGAAATCTGCGCCAGCCTGGCCCCCATCTGCACTGCCTTGTTGCCAGCGTTCCATTGATAGAAGAGGTAGCCGAAATCGACGAAGCCAAGCAGAAGGGTCAGAAGTACTGGCATAGCGACGGCCATTTCAACCATGGTGGCGCCGGATTGGTCCGCGCAGAATTTTGTCTTCGCCATCACCATCCGAAGACTCGCTCCTGATGCGTCGCGGTTATTTCGAGAGCTCCGAAGCCTAGATAGCCCCAAAGCCCGATATCGCTATAGGGAAATGAGGTGCTAACCTGAACGACATTCACCGTGCCGGTGCTGCTCAGATAGAGCACGGTGCCGGTGGAGGAGTCGACGGCCGCAGTGGAACTCTTGGTGACGGTGACCTGTGCAGTAGTCCAGCCCTTCACCCTCGCGCTGCCGCCGGTCACGGCGCCCTTTACGGCCAGGTTCGTCCCGAGGGCCACGCAATTGCTCCAATTGCTGTCGTTGCAACGGGCCATGTAACGCGCTCCGTCTTCCACTCCCGCCTCAAGCAATAGGCGCGTGTTCAGAATGTTGGAGAATTCAAACACACCCGCTGACAACAACAGCATGAATGGTACAACGAGCGCTACCTCGACCAGAGCAGCACCGTTCTCTTCGCCCCTGAAACGCTGGATGATATCGCTGAGTTTGATCATGGCAGCTCTACCGATAGAGCTGGGCTTCGTTGCGGAGGGCCTTGTCGAGGGTGTTATTGCCCAGCGGGCCATCCACATCGACAATCTCAAGACTGATAGGCTTCTCGTTAGCCGAGGAGTCTTCATCGTCTTTGCTGTTGTCCTGTTTTTCAATCGGACTGTTTATGAAGACGCTTGCATAGCCATCCGGCTTGAGCTGGGTGTGGCCGTTGATCTTGGACTGATCTGCGATGCAGTCAACGATCGCCATATTGAGCAACCGGCGATCGGGATCTGCCGTTGGCGTGGTGCCTTTGAAGCATGCCGGAGTGCCTGATTCCTTCGACGGATTCGGCGACTTGTCGTCCACCAGGTTGTGTGAGATCTCGTACTTATAGACGTCGTACCGCGAAGCCGGCTGGGCCGTTGAGGTCGGGTGGCTTGAGCTCGGAATCGACGGATAGGCGGCGCCATTGTGGTTCAAGGCCCAGTAGCCTGAGCGGTCCCACGTGGAATCCGTCATCCCGGTCGAACTATCATAGTTGTTGCCGGGCGGAAGACCCATCGCGGAACCGTCTGTAGCAGCGACGAACTTGTTACAGTTGCTAGTCTTGCCAGCCCCTTTGCGCACGTTGCTCGCAGGCCTGTACTGCCAATTTTTGTCCTGGCTCTTGAGCGAACTGCTGTAGATATCGAACCGGACATTCAGGCCAGCGTTGACTTGGCCCAGGGTGACGCCAGTCTTCGTAGTGAGCGCGTCACGTTGGTAGCAGGTTCCTGCCGTGCCGATCGCAATCGCGTCTCGAAGCGAAGTCAGGCTGTTATCGATTAGCCCGAAATTGCCCGGACCAGGGTTCGAGTCCACTTTAAGGATTCGATATTCGCGGCTGTAGGTGAGCCCTGCCGCAAACGCTTGCTGGATGGTTTTGTTGGTCGCAGGCGTAGTTGTCTCGAACGGGTTGCACATGAAGATCGGAACAGTTTCGCAAATGGATTGACTAAACCCAGCCACCGCCTGCGGCTGTAGATCCATGGTGTCGTTGCTGCCGACAAAACTGGCCGGAAAAATCGACGCGAAGGCGCCGGCGCCATTCGCCACGCCTGACGGGTTCACGGTCACTTCGGCGAATTCCACGGCTGTAGGATCCGCGCTTGCCCAGTTCACACTGTTGGCGTCAACGCCAGCGGCCGACAGTGCGATGTTGTCACTGGCAGGTATGCCCGTCAGGTATGTGATCGTGAGGTCGGCACGTACGAGCGTATGATCGCCCGAAGTTGAGAACTTGGTGCCGTTGGTCAGGAGATTGTCAATTGCACGGTTGGCCCGCGTGATCGAATCCGATTTGCCGTCCAATTCCGCAGCGGCAGCAAGAGCGAGGGCGTCGACGCCCTTCTGAAGATCGTTGTGAAGGGTGTTTGCCCGGCTCATGTCGATAGCCAGAAGTGCGAAGCCGACGAGCACCGGTACCATGATGGCGGCGAACAACATCGCTACGCCGCGTTGATCGTGCCAGAACGCGCGAATACTTCGCAACATGGCCCTACCCCTTAGCCCCTTCACGCCAAGCCCCTCGAATGCCCGGCGCACCGCATCCTTCTGCTCAATTCGCTCCGTTGGTCACACCCGAAGTACCGACATTGACCGTCATGTTCGTCGCCGGCGGTGGGGGCGGCGGAACTCTGTAGTTCTTGACCACGCCGGCGGCGCGCTCACCGTCACCTTCGATTTTCGTGTTGTTTGAAGCCGGATTGTACGGGTCGACCGTCTGCAGCAGCGAATTGGATTTCTGCGTATCGCCTGCTGCCAGCGTTATTGTGTCGTAGTTGTTCAGATAGTCTGCGGCGCAACCTGTCAGCAGGCCGGTGCACAGAACGACGAGCAAGAGCTTATTTCTTGACATAGAGCATCTTGTCCTTCGATTTCACGTCCAGCATGTGGCCATAGGGGCCGGTGACGCCTTCGCCGTGTTCATACTGTCGGATCATGTCCTTGTTCACCTCGAGCTGGCCGAGGATGAAGAACTCCGGGTCGTTGGCCGGTCGCGTCTTGTCGAACGGCGTCGCCAGCTGTTCGCCGGGCTTGACCGGCCGCACGAGATGCGGGGTGACGACAACGACCAGCTCTGTCTCTTCCTTCTGATTGCTCGAGTTGCGGAACAGTGTGCCGATGACAGGGACCTGGCCGAGCCATGGCACCTGGTTCTGCAGCTTGGTGGTCTTGCTCGACAACAAGCCGCCGACGGCGAAACTCTGGCCGTCACGCAGTTCGACCACGGTCGACAGTTTGCGATTGGTGAAGATCGGGTCGCCCGCGGAGGTGAAGCCGGTCAGGTCGCTTACTTCCGGCGCCAGCTTGATATGGATCTTGCTGTCGTCCATCACGACAGGCGTGAACAGCAGATTGACGCCGAATTGTTTGAACTCGATCTGGACTTGGCCATCGCTGCCGATGCTGCGGATCGGCACTTCGCCGCCGGCGTTGAAGCTGGCCGGCTCACCGGACAAGGTAGTGAGGTTGGGCTCAGCCAGCGTGCGCACCACGCCCTTGGCCTCGAGTGCCTCAATGATCAGGTCGACCTTGATGTTGCTGTCGATGACGCGGGTGATCAGCGCCGCAAAGGGATTGGTGTTCGACAGCAGGCCGCTGAGCAGGTCGCCAGGTCCCAGCACCACACCATCCTCGTCGACGGCCGCAATGCCCGTTCCGGTGCGAGTTGTACCCCTGCCGTTCGTGCTCCTTATTGAAACGCCGAGGTCGCGGCCGGCGTTTCGCTTGGCCTCCAGCACACGCACTTCCAAATTCACCTGCTGGCTGTCGTCGATGATCACAGAGTTGATGATCGCGTCGGGACCATATTGCTGGGCGACGTCCACGATGGAGGCCAGCGTCGCCGCATCCTTGACGTGGCCGGCCAGCCTGATCTTGCCGTTGATCGAGCCGATTTCGATGCGCGCGCGAGGCGCCACCTGGCGGATTGCCGCGGCCATGTCGCTGACATCTTGCCCGACCTCAACCTGGAGCGTGCCCAGCGAACGCTTGTCTTCGGAGAAAAGGTTGACGGTCGTGGTGCCGACACCCTTGCCGATGACATAGAGCGTCTTGTCGGTCATCGGCTGGGCATCAGCGATCTTTTCGTCGCCCACGACAATGTCGCCAAGGGTGGAGTTCACCTGGATCGTCACCGACTGCGACACCGGCACGAAGATGCGATGGATAGTCGGGTTCGAAACGTCGATGCTGCGGTCGGCGGCATAGGCCACGGGACTCAGCGGCAGCAATGCGCAGGACAAGGCGAAAGCGGCTGCCGCCAGTGGTCTCCGGAACACACGCATCTACGCTAACCCCCTGCCGGCTGATTCGGAGTGTCGATCCTAATGCGCCGGCGTCATTTTTGTCGCGGCACATCGTATGTTTCGAGCTTTATACCTCGAAATACACCGATTGTCGCACGTGCCGGCGGTTCCGGCTGCACGTATTTGACCGTTTCCTTGACGATTTCCTTCACTTGCGGCTCAGATGCCACAGCCGGAGCCGGCTTGACCTTGCTCAGATCGTCAAGCTTGCTGCCTACCCGTTCGACAGCCTGGGTCAGCCCGGTCAACTTTTCGTCGGCGCGCTTGCGATCAGCGGCCGCGGCAGCGTCCGCCGCTGCCTGCTTGGCGAGTTCCGCCTGCCTTCTGGCGACATCGTCCGGCGTGTCGCCGGTGAGGTCAGAGAGCGTAACGCGCGCAGTTTCTTCGCCGTTGCTGGCCGCCGCCTGGCGCAGCGCAAGCGATAACTGACCCGCGCCGGCAGCAAGCGTAAGCTTCTGCGCATCCTTGGTGCTGACTTCGACCGTCACTGCTTTCACCACAGTCGGGCTGTCCTTGCTCTCATCGGCCACCTGGTCGACGGCGAGGACCTTCACGCTTTGCAGAAGTACATCAACAAAACTTTGATCCGCGCCGTCGGAATTACGCACAGTGCGCGTCAACAGGACATCGACCCGGTCGCCTGGGAACACAAATCCGGCAACGCCGAGCACGTCGTTGACGCGGATGGAAACGGCCTTCATGCCTTCCGCAAGCACCGCTGAAAGCGTGGCACGCTGGCCGGGGCCGGTGATCTTGGTCGCGAGAACGGGTTCGTTTGCGCCAATCGTCTGCAGCGCCTGCTTCGCGCCTTCGCCGGCCAGCAAATCGTTTGTTGTCTTGAAGGCGCCTGCTGGAACCGCACCCGCTGGCCACGCGATTTCGCGCAATTTGTCGGCCGAGAGCGTATCGCCGAATTTCAACGGCACTGCCGCTACCACCACAGTGTCACGTTGGACGCCGTTGGCCTCCGCCATGGCGCTGCGCTGGTTGGCCAGCCAGATGTTGACAAGCACCACTGCCAGCACACCGAATACGCCGGCTAGCACGATCATTATAAGTGTATTGGCCCGCATTAGCCCCAAGCCCCCATACGATGCTGCGGGAACTCGCCCGCCGCGACTTAGAATCAGGCCCGGATTTTTCGATCCGGGCCTGAATGTTATCGATCAAGTGCCTGTCCCAGCTGCGGCGTCGCAAGTCCCGCCCGCCTTACCGTTTAGTACACCGCAAAGACCGGTAAAACGTCCCGTGACCCAGCCGCCTATGGCGAGGATTGCAAGGATGGCCGCACCGGCAATGATGCCGACGAGGATTGAGTATTCGACCATGGCAGCGCCGTTTTCATCGTCGCGGAACTGCCGGGCCAACGTCAAAAGGTTTCTCATGGTTGTTGCCCCTTTTTCTTCCACCTGGCCTCAAAAGAGGCCAGGTGGAAAGTTTGATCCTATCAGGAACCGGTGCCCGCCGCCTTGAGGCAGGTGCCGCCCGCCTTGCCGTTCAGTGTATCGCAAAGACCGCTGAAGCGACCGGAGACCCACCCGCCGATGGCGAGAATGGCCAGGATCGCGGCGCCGGCAATGATGCCGACCAGGATGGAATATTCGACCATGGCAGCGCCGTTTTCGTCGTCGCGGAACTGCCGGGCCATCGTCATGAGCTTTTTCATGCCAATTTCTCCCTTTGGAGGTTGAACCCGACGAGACGAGCCAAGGATGAACCCCATACCCAGCATCCCCCGTCGACTTGATCTAAGTCCCGCCAAAAAGCAGAGTCAAACGGGATTAACAGTTCCTTAACCTTCGAATACCTGATCGGAAGCTCGTTTAATTTTAGCAAGGGATTGATTTGATTAATTTTTCAAGCGCCTTTAACCATTCGTTCACAATCTTGCGCCACCCATATCGGTAGCCTCATCATATTAGAGTATGTGCATAGTCCTTTATATGTAATGGTTTACTTGAGTCCCTTGGCGACCGATTCTCCCGTTGCAGGGCGAAACGTTTCGTGAGGACCGAGCTTAGGTGTGCTCCTGGGTACACAGTCTCGAAATAAAACGATTTTTTTGGAGTCTCGTCTTAACTATGTTGCAAGTATTCGATCCCCTTGATCGTGCTCGGCGCTTGTGCCCTGCGTGGTTAACGCTTAGTTTCCAAAGTGGGGAAATTCAGGGGGGCGTACGCGATATGTTGGGCCGCTTCATCAAGGGACCGAGTGAGCCGGGGCTTTTGCAGCCGGTGTCCGCTTCGCCAAAGTCGACAGGCGCGCAGACAGCCGCCCCGCCTGTGGAAGCTGAGGCGTATGACGACAATTTCCTATCACTTAAGGTCGATCTGCATCGTCACCTCATCGACAGATTCAATCTGACGGCCCTTGAAAGTGCCTCCAAGGACGAGATCCTCAATGAGATCCGGCCGATCGTTCGCGAGTTCGTGCGCAGCCGCAACGTGCCGTTGAATGCACGCGAACTCGACCAGCTGACCGGCGACACGGCTGATGAGATGCTCGGGCTTGGCCCGATAGAGCCTTTGCTCAAGGACGACTCGATCACCGACATATTGATCAACACCCACAAGCGCGTCTTTATTGAGCGGCGTGGTGTGATCGAGGAGACGGCTATCCGCTTCCGCGACGAGGCGCACCTCCTGCGTATAATCAACAAGATCGTCTCAGCCATCGGCCGACGTGTCGATGAATCCGCGCCAATGGTTGACGCGCGCCTGGATGACGGCTCGCGCGTCAACATCGCCGTGCGGCCAATCTCGGTGGACGGGCCGCTGGTGTCGATCCGCAAATTCTCCAAAAATCCCTATTCGCTCGATCGGCTGGTGGTGCTCAATTCGATAC